>NZ_JAKWFH010000051.1:0-51723 GCF_029522185.1 Burkholderia sp. IO2
GCGGATCGCGCTGCGTGTACACGCGGCGCTTCTTGCCGTGCGGCGTCAGATCGCACGAGAAGATCTGCCCGTCGTCCTTCAGCACTTCGCCGGCGCCGAACGTGAGCACGTCGGCCACGCGGCCGGCCTCGTAAGTCGAATCCTTGATGCACAAGCCGGCCTCGGCCGTGATCAGCGCCGCGATCTCCGCGGTGCGCGAGCGCACGATGTCGGCCGCACGGCGCAGGATCGCCGCGCGATCGTGGCGCGTGAGCGCCGGCCGGTACGCACGCGCGACCGCGAAGGCACGGCGCACGTCGTCGAGCGTCGCCTTCGGCACGGTGCCGACCAGCGCGCCGTCGTACGGGTTGCGCACGTCGATCACCGCGTCGCGGTGAATCCGTTCGCCGTCGATTCGCAGTGCTTCGCGACGAATCTCGCGGACGGCCGTCGATGCTGCAATGGCGTTCATGACTGTATCCCCCCAAGGATGCGCGTGCATCACTGCAGATGGTTGAGCGCGATGTCGATGATGTCGAAGTTGCGCAGCCGCGCGCGGCCGGTGACGTCGGTCGCGACCGGCTTGCTGAAGATCAGCGGCACGATCTGCTCGGAGATCCCGCCGTGCGAACGCAGCGGCACGTCGAGGCCCGACAGGTCGTGCTTGATGCGGCGCGTGCCGAGCACGACGTCCTGCTTCGAGATCACGATCAGGTCGCCCATCCGCGCGGGCGGCAACTCGAAGCGCGCGCAGCCTTCGGCGCCCGTCAGCACGACCTCGATGCCGTCGACCGCCGCGAGCCGCGCGCGCAGCGCGTCGGCATCGGCGGTGGCCGGCACATAGACGGTCGCGAACGAGCCGAGCGCACCGTGGTGCACGACGTACGGATCGGTGATCGGCAGGATCACGCGCGCCGCATCGTGGCCGAGCCATTCGTCGAACAGCTCCTGCAGGTAGATCACGTTCGGCTCGCCGGTCGCGTCGTCGTGCTTCGCGTTCATCCCGTGATCGGCCGTGATCGCGACGATCGCGCCGAGTGCGTCGAGACGCTGCAGGTACGTGTCCATCATCGCGTAGAACGCGTTCGCGCCTTCGGTGCCGGGCGCGCACTTGTGCTGCACGTAATCGGTGGTCGACAGGTACATCAGGTCGATCGGGCGCGTCTCGAGCAGGCGCACGCCGGCCGCGAACACGAATTCCGACAGGTCCGCGCTGTACACGCTCGGCACCGGCTTGCCGACCAGCTCGAGCACGTTGTCGATGCCGTTTTCCTCGACGCTCGCCTCGTCGGCCTTTTCCGACGAGAAGCAGATGCCCTTCAGCCCCTTGCCGAGCAGACGGCGCAGCTTGTCCTTCGCGGTGACGACCGCGACGCGCGCCCCTCGTTCGGCGAAGGTCGCGAGCACGGTGGGCGCGACCAGGTACTTCGGATCGTTCATCAGCACTTCGGCGCCGGTGTCGCGATCGTAGAAGTAGTTGCCGCTTATCCCGTGGATCGCCGGCGGCACGCCGGTGACGATCGACAGGTTGTTCGGGTTCGTGAAGCTCGGCACCACGCACTCGCCCTTGAGCGCGGTGCCCGGCTTCAGCAGCGTGCGCAGGAACGGCGCGACGCCGGCCTCGGCGGCTTCCTCCAGATATTCGTATGCGCAGCCATCGACGCACACGACCACCACGGGCCGGCTCATCCAGTTGTAGCGGCGGCCGTTCACTTCCACGGATACAGGCGTTTCAGTCATGACGTTCATTCCTTTCAGGTCGAAGGGTGTGAGCCGTCGGCGCCCGCGCCGCGCCGAAGGGAGGTGTTTTCCATGCTTGACATTAAAATTGATGATTTGTAGATTGTCAACAACATGCAGAGAACAGAAAGCAAAACAACGAAGCAGCAAGAGGGCTGGTCTCCACTCATCCGCCGTGTGCCGCGGCGCCACAGTCAAGGGGTCTGAAGATGAACGAAGTGCCGGTAAACAAGCGTTTGAACGCATGGGCGGCGGGCGCGGCCCGCGTCGCGCTGGCTGCCGCGGTGGCGCTCGGCGCCGCGCACGCGGCGCACGCGAAGACGTCGCTGCTGGTCTACACCGCGCTGGAAGACGAGGCGATGAAGCCCTACAAGGACGCGTTCGAGAAGGCGAACCCCGATCTCGAGATCCGCTGGGTGCGCGACTCGACCGGCTCGGTCACCGCGAAGCTGCTCGCGGAGAAGAACAATCCGCGCGCGGACGTCGTGCTCGGCCTCGCCGCGTCGAGCCTCACGCTGCTCGACCTGCAGGGCATGCTGATGCCGTACACGCCGAAGGGCTTCGACCAGCTCACGCGCAAGTACAGCGACGCGAACACGCCGCCGCACTGGGTCGGCATGGACGTGTGGGGCGCGACGATCTGCTACAACCGCGTCGCCGCGCAGGCGAAGAACATCCCGAAGCCGACGTCGTGGGAAGACCTGACGAAGCCCGTCTACAAGGGCGCGATCGTGATGCCGAGCCCCGTTTCGTCGGGCACCGGCTATCTCGACGTGACCGCTTGGCTGCAGACCTTCGGCGACGATCGCGGCTGGAAATTCATGGACGCGCTCGACAAGAACGTCGCGCAGTACGTGCACTCGGGCTCGAAGCCGTGCACGCTCGCCGGCACCGGCGAATTCCCGATCGGCATCTCGTTCGAGTTCCGCGGCCACGAACTGCAGGCGCAGGGCGCGCCGATCGATCTCGTGTTCCCGAAGGAAGGGCTCGGCTGGGACATGGAAGGCACGGCGATCATGAAGACGACGAAACAGCCCGACGCCGCGAAGAAGCTCGCCGACTTCATGGCGAGCAAGGAAGCGAACCAGATCACCGCGCGCTGGTGGGCGATCGTCGCGTATCCGGGCGTCGCGCGGAAGCTGGCCGGCATCCCCGACAACTACTCGGACCTGCTCGTGAAGAACGACTTCGTGTGGTCCGCGAAGAACCGCCAGTCGATCCTCGATACGTGGCAGAAGCGCTACGGCGCGAAAGCGCAGCAGTAACGCCGCGACCGGCTGCGGGGCCGCGCCGCGCGCCGCCCCGCGTCACCCTTTCCGTCGTCGAATCCGGCCCCCGGGCCGCCCCTCCATGGAGGCGCGCATGGCACCTTATCTGAGCGTAGAACGCATCGAGAAGCGGTACAACGACACGCAGGTCCTCACCGACATCAACCTGAGCGTGATGAAGGGCGAGATGATCTGTTTCCTCGGGCCGTCCGGCTGCGGGAAGACCACGCTGCTGCGGATCATCGCGGGGCTCGAGACACAGAACGCCGGCCACATCATGCAGGACGGCCGCGACATCTCGCGGCTGCCGCCGCAACTGCGCGACTACGGGATCGTGTTCCAGTCGTATGCGCTGTTCCCGAACCTCACCGTGTACGACAACGTCGCGTACGGGCTCGTGAACCGCAAGATGAAGCGCGACGCGATCCACGAGCGCGTGCATACGCTGCTGGCGCTGGTCGGTTTGCCCGACAGCCATCGCAAGCATCCGGGCCAGTTGTCCGGCGGCCAGCAGCAACGCATCGCGCTGGCGCGCGCGCTCGCCACCTCGCCCGGCCTGCTGCTGCTCGACGAGCCGCTGTCGGCGCTCGACGCGCGCGTGCGCGTGCGGCTGCGCCAGGAGATCCGCGCGCTGCAGCAGCGGCTCGGCGTGACGACGATCATGGTCACGCACGATCAGGAAGAAGCGCTGTCGATGGCCGATCGCATCGTCGTGATGAACCACGGCGTGATCGAGCAGATCGGCACGCCGCTCGAAATCTACCGGCAACCGGCATCGCCGTTCGTCGCGGACTTCATCGGCCGCGTCAACACGATTCCCGCCGAGGTCGCGCAGGACGGCACGCTGCGCGCGGGCGGCATCGGCTTCGACTGCCGCCACGGCACCGCGCAAGGCGCGGCGGTGTCGGTCTACGTGCGGCCCGAGGACCTGCGCATCCGCGTGCCGGGCGAGACGGCCGACAACGTGCTGGCCGGCCGCGTCGAGAAGCTCGAATTCCTCGGCGCGTTCTGCCGCGTGAGCTTCCGGATCGACGGGCTCGACGGCCAGGAGATCGTCGCCGACCTGTCGTATCACGACGTCGACCGCACCGGCGTGCAGGCCGGCGCGCGCATCGACCTCGCGCTCGATCGCGAGCATGTCCGCGTGTTCCCGTGCGCGAAGGAGCGACTCCAATGAGCACCGTCCTGACCGAGCGCCGCCGCGGCGCGTCCGCCCCCGCCGACGTCCGGCAGCTCACGCACTGGCACGATCGCCTCGCGCAGCTCGCGCTGGTCGCGATGGCCGCGCTGATGTCGCTGTTCCTGCTGCTGCCGCTCGCGCTCGTCGTGCAGAAATGCTTCGTCGACGCGGACGGGCGCTTCGTCGGCGCGCACAACTTCGTCGAGTATCTGGAGGACAGCGGCGTGCTGCGCTCGATGCTGCATTCGCTGACGGTCGGCGCGCTCGTCACGACGATCGTCGTGCCGATGGCGTTCACGTTCGCGTATGCGCTGACACGCTCGTGCATGCCGCTGAAGAACGCGGCACGCACGATCGCGCTGCTGCCGCTGCTCGCGCCGACGCTGCTGTCGGCCGTGTCGTTCATCTACTGGTTCGGCAATGCGGGGCTGCTGAAGCCGCTGCTGCACGGCCATTCGATCTACGGGCTGCCGGGCATCGTGCTGAGCATGGTGTACGCGTCGTTCCCGCACGTGCTGATGATCCTCGTCACCGCGCTGTCGCTCGCGGACGGCCGGCTCTACGAAGCCGCCGACGCGATGGGCACGGGCCGCCTGCGCAAGTTCTTCACGATCACGCTGCCCGGCGCGAAGTACGGGCTGATCAGCGCGACGATGGTCGCGTTCACGATGTGCATCAACGACTTCGGCGTGCCGGTCGTGATCGGCGGCGCGTACAACGTGCTGTCGACCGACATCTACAAGCTGATCATCGGGCTGCAGGATTTCAACCGCAGCGCGGTCGTGAGCCTGATGCTGCTGTGCCCGGCGCTCGTCGCGTTCGGCGTCGACTACTTCATCCGCCGCCGCCAGCAGTCGCAGCTCGGCGCGCGCTCGACGCCGTACCAGCCGAAGCCGTCGCGCGGCTTCGACGCCGCGATGCTCGCGTACTGCGCGCTCGTGTGCGCGTTCTTCATCGCGGTGGTCGGCATCTCGGTGTTCGCGTCGTTCGTCAAGTTCTGGCCGTACCAGATGACGCTCGGGCTGCAGCATTACGAGATGGGGTTGATCGCGGCCGGCATCTTCGACGCGTACAAGAACAGCCTGCGGATGGCCGCGACGGTGGCGCTCGGCGGCACGATCGTCGTGTTCGGCGGCGCCTACCTGATCGAGAAGACCCGCGGCGCACGCTGGCTGCGCGGCTTCATCAGCCTGTGCGCGATCCTGCCGATGGGCGTGCCGGGGCTCGTGCTCGGCATCAGCTACATCTTCCTGTTCAACGCGCCCGGCAATCCGCTGAACGGGCTGTACGGATCGCTGTGGCTGCTCGCGATCGTCACGGTCGTCCACTACTACGCGTCGAGCCACCTCACCGCCGTCACCGCGCTCCGGCAGATCGACAGCGAGTTCGAGGCGGTATCCGCGTCGCTGAAGGTGCCGTTCTACAAGACCTTCCTGCGCGTGACGGTGCCCGTGTGCCTGCCCGCGATCCTGCTGATCGCGCGCTACCTGTTCGTCAACGGGATGACGACGGTGTCGGCCGTCGCGTTCCTGTACTCGCCGGACACGCAGCCCGCGTCGGTCGCGATCCTGAACCTCGACGACGCGGGCCAGATGGGCCCGGCCGCCGCGATGGCCACGCTCGTGCTCGCGACCTCGTCGTTCGCGTGCGTACTGTTCGCCTGCATCTCGCACCGCCTGCTGCGCCGTACGCAGGCATGGCGCAACCCGCATCGCCGTTGATTCCCTGCCGCATTCACGTGACGTCCCGACTTCATCGAGGAGACACCATGACGCTCGCTGCCCAGCCCATCCTGCTGACCCCCGGCCCCCTGACGACCTCCGAGCGCACGCGCGACGCGATGCTGCGCGACTGGGGCTCGTGGGACGGCGATTTCAACGCGATCACCGCGCGGCTGCGCGAACGCCTGCTGCAGATCGTGCACGGCGAAGGCACGCACGAATGCGTACCGCTGCAAGGCAGCGGCACGTTCTCGGTCGAAGCGGCGATCGGCACGCTGGTGCCGCGCGACGGCCACGTGCTGGTGCCGAACAACGGCGCGTATTGCCAGCGCCTCGCGAAGATCTGCCGCGTGCTCGGCCGCCGGCTCACGACGATCGACTACCGCGAGGATCGCCGCGTCGATCCGGCCGACGTCGAGCGCGCGCTCGCCGCCGATCCGTCGATCACGCACGTCGCGCTCGTGCACTGCGAAACCGGCGCCGGCGTGCTGAACCCGCTGCACGACGTCGCACAGGCCGTCGCGAAGCACGGGCGCGCGCTGATCGTCGACGCGATGAGCTCGTTCGGCGCGATCGACATCGACGCGCGCACGACGCCGTTCGACGCGGTGATCGCCGCGTCCGGCAAATGCCTCGAGGGCGTGCCGGGGCTCGGCTTCGTGATCGCCAAGCGCAGCGCGCTCGAACGCTGCGAAGGCAACAGCCACTCGCTCGCGATGGACCTGTACGACCAGTGGGTCTACATGCAGCGCACGACGCAGTGGCGCTTCACGCCGCCGACGCACGTGGTCGCCGCGCTCGACGCGGCCGTCGCGCAATACATCGACGAAGGCGGGCTCGCCGCGCGCGGCGGCCGCTACCAGCGCAACACCCGCGCGCTGCTCGACGGGATGTGCGCGCTCGGCTTCCGGCCGTTCCTCGATCCGGCGATCCAGGCGCCGATCATCGTCACGTTCCATGCGCCGGACGATCCGAACTACGACTTCAAGCGGTTTTATCAGGAGGTCAAAAAGCGCGGCTACATTCTGTATCCGGGCAAGCTGACCGAAGTGGAGACGTTCCGCGTCGGCTGCATCGGCCATTTCGGCGAGGCCGGGATTCCGGGCGCCGTCGCCGCGATCGCCGACACGCTGCGCGCGATGGGCGTACGCCGCGTGTCGGCCGAAGCGGCGGCATGACGATGTGACGCGATGCCCCGGCCGCGTGCGCAGGCGCAGGCGGCCGCCCGTTTTCCCGGCCGTGCGCCGCACGGCCCCTTATCGACGACTCTCCGATGCGACCCTTCTGGATCGAACAAGCGCTGTTCAACGACGGCGATCTCGCCCCCGCGCTGCAAGGCGCGACGCAGGCCGACGTGTGCATCGTCGGCGGCGGCTTCACGGGCCTCTGGACCGCGATCCAGGCCAAGCAGCAGCATCCCGCGCTCGACATCGCGATCCTCGAAGCCGACCTGTGCGGCGCCGGCGCGAGCGGCCGCAACGGCGGCTGCCTGCTCACGTGGTCCGCGAAGTTCCTGACGCTGCGGCGCCTGTTCGGCGAAGCCGAGGCAATCCGGCTCGTGAAGGCGTCGGAAGCGGCCGTGCAGCACATCGCCGATTTCTGCCGCGCGCACGACATCGATGCGGAACTGCGGCTCGACGGCACGCTGTACACCGCGACGTCGCGCGCGCAGGTCGGCACGCTCGCGCCGGTGCTCGATGCGCTTGCCGCGTGCGGCATCCACAGCTACGAGCCGCTGCCGCCCGCCGAAGTCGCGCGCCGCTCGGGCTCCGCGCGCAATCTCGACGGCGTCTACTCGCCGATCGCCGCGACCGTGCATCCGGGCAAGCTCGTGCGCGGGCTGCGCCGCGTCGCGCGCGCGATGGGCATCCGGATCTACGAGCGCACGCCGATGCTCGACTTCACGCCCGGCCAGCCGGCCGTCGTGCGCACGCCGTCCGGCAGCGTCACGGCGGGCAAGCTCGTATTCGCGATCAACGCGTGGATGGCGAGCCGCTTCCCGCTGTTCGAGCGGACGATCGCGGTCGTGTCGAGCGACATGGTGATCACCGAGAAATGCCCGGAGCTGCTCGAGCGGACCGGGCTCGTGGACGGCGTGTCGGTGCTCGATTCGCGGATCTTCGTCTACTACTACCGCACGACCGCCGACGGGCGGCTGATGCTCGGCAAGGGCGGCAACACGTTCTCGTGGCGCAGCCGCATCGCGCCGGTGTTCGACCGCCGCTCGCCGTACGAGGCGCAGCTCACGCACAGCCTGCGCGAGTTCTTCCCGTCGCTCGCGGGCGTGCCGGTCACCGCGAGCTGGAACGGGCCGTCCGATCGTTCGGTGACGGGCTTCCCGTTCTTCGGCCGCCTCGACGACGCGCCGAACGTATTCTACGGCTTCGGCTATTCGGGCAACGGCGTCGGGCCGACCTACATGGGCGGGCAGATCCTGTCGTCGCTGGTGCTCGGCCTCGACAACGCGTGGACGCGCAGCCCGATCGTGCGCGGCCCGCTCGGCCATTTCCCGCCGGAGCCGATCCGCTATGTCGGCGCGCACGTCGTGCGCAACGCGATCCGCCGCAAGGAGCGCGCGGAGGACGAGAGCCGGCGGCCGTCGGTGGTCGATACGTGGCTCGCGAAGTTTGCGAGCGCGGCGGGGAAGGCCGACAAGGCATGACGACGGGTTGATCCGCTGAACCGAAGCGCAACGAAAAAGGGACGCGGCGACGCGTCCCTTTACCTGTGCGCGACAGCTCCCGCGGGCGTTGCCGGGCTTTTATGCGCCGGCCTTCTCCCGCGCCGCCTTGCCCGTCGCAGGCAGCCCCTGCTCGTGCGTACGGCGCATCCGCGCGAGGCCGTGCGCGACGTGCTCGCGCACGAGCGCGACGGCCTTGTCCTCGTCGCCGGCCGCGAGCGCCTGCACGATCTTGTCGTGCTCGGCCGCCGACACCGCGATCGCATCCTCCTCGGCCTCGATCGCCGCCTGGCGCAGCAGGCCGAGCTGGCGCACGAGCCGCCGGTAGGTATCGGTGAGATGGGTATTGCCGACGCCGACGACCATCGCGTCGTGGAACTGCACGTTCAGCTCGGTATAGCGCGTGACGTCGTGCGTCTTCGCGGCGTCCTTCATCGACTGGATGATGCCCTTCAGCACCTTCAGCGTCTCGGGCGAGATGCGCTTCGCGAGCGCGCGCGCGACCGACTCGTCGAGCATCGCGCGCACTTCGTAGATTTCCTCGGCCTCGCGCAGCGGCACGACGCGCACGGTCACGCCGCGGTTCTTCTCGTTGCGCAGCAGGCCGGCCTGTTCGAGCGCGCGGAACGCTTCGCGCACCGGGCCGCGCGACACGTTCAGCCGGGTCGCGATCTCGACTTCGTTGAGCTTTTCGCCCGGCGCGTATTCGCCGGAGACGATCGCGCGCTCGAGCATGTCCTGGACGATCATCGCGAGCGACTGGCTTTGCAGGAGTTCGATGGCGCTGAGCGCGTTCGGGGCAGTCATGGTCGGGCAGGCAGCGGGCTATGGATGAAAACGAGGGCGTCATATCGGCGAATGATCCTTGTATACCCTCGGCCCGGCATATTGTCAACAGTTTTCAGTTTCCAAAATCCAACCCGGCGTGCCGGAATGCGGCCGGCACGCGAGGGTCGCGCGCGGCGGGCGAACCGCCCCGCTTCGCGCAACCCTGCGCAACCGTCAGGCCGTGTGCTTCACCGGCCCCGGATCGCTGTGGCTCGGCCGGCCCGTCTCGACGTGGCCCGCGAAGCGGCGCACGACCTTGTCGTCGCCGCCGCGCAGCGTGGTCGCGGTGATCGTCAGATCGTACCAGCCGTGGCTCGACGACAGCTCGAAGTGCGCCTCGATGCGCTCGCCCGGCGCCAGCGTGTAGGTGCGTGCATGCGCATGGCTGTACGCGTTGTCGACCGTCACGCGGCAGCTCGCGCGCCCGCTGTTGCGCAGTTGCAGGTACACGTGGCGATTGCGCACGTCGTAGCCGATCTTGGCTTCGGGGTTCGCGTGGCGGCCGTCCGCGGCGAGCCGCGTGTTGCCCTGGAACTCGCACAGATAGCCGTTCGGGCCGTAGGCCGCGAGATGGTAGTCGCCGCGCGCGGCCGACGTGCTCCACGTGTCGACGAAGCGGTCGCGCGCGGACACCGCGTAGCGGCGCGGCGGCGTCGCCGGGTTGCGGCGGTCGTACACGTAGAACGCGGCGCCCGCGTCGCCGGTGTTCGCGAAGTCGAGCGACACGGTGTCGTCATGCGCGCCCACGCGGCTGTGCACGAACAGCTCGTACGGCAACGCACGCGCCGGCCGCGTGCCCGGCTCCTGCGCCGGCATCGACTGTTGCGCGGGCACCTGGTACGCCTGGCCGGCCGTCGCGAGGTGCTGCGGCACCGTGAAGCTCACCGTGCGCGTGTCGGGGCGCGCGGAGAAGTCGAACGCCGACGTGAGGTCGCCGCAGATCGACCGGCGCCACGCGCTGATGTTCGGTTCCTTCACGCCGAAACGCGCTTCGAGGAAACGCAGCACCGACGTATGGTCGAACGTCTCCGAGCAGACCCAGCCGCCCTTCGTCCACGGCGAGATGATGATCAGCGGCACGCGGGGCCCGAGGCCGATCGGCTGGATGCCGCCCGGGTCGGCGCCCGGCACGAGCGGGCTCATTTCGCCCGGATACTTGTTCAGGTCGAGCAACTCGTCGCCGAGGGTCGACAGCAGGTTCGACGACACGATCCCCTGCCCGCCCACGCCACTCGTGACCGGCGGCACCGGCGGCACGACGTGATCGAACAGTCCGTCGTTCTCGTCGTAGTTCAGGATGAACACCGTCTTCGCCCACACTTCCGGGTTCGACGTCAGCGCCTCGAGCACCATGTTGATGTAGAACGCCCCGTCGGTCGGCGACGCCTGCGGGTGCTCGCTGTACTTGTACGGCGACACGATCCACGACACCTGCGGCAGCCGGTTCGCCTGCACGTCGGCCTTCAGCTCCGCGAGCGTGTGGTTCGATGCGCCCTTGTCGACCAGCGGGCCGCTCGCGCCTTCCTTCACCTGGAAGCGCTTGAAGAACATCAGCGAGTTGTCGGTGTAGTTGTCGGTCGGGTCGCCCGGGATGCCGGTGCCGCCCTGGTACACCTTCCAGCTGATCTTCGCGTTCTCGAGGCGTTCGGCGTAGGTCGTCCACGTGTAGCCGTTCACGTCGTTGCGCTCGCCGATGCCCGGGCCGTTCGGCGCGCTGCCGCAGACGTTGCGCGAATCGATCGTGCCGGTCCACAGGTAGATGCGGTTCGGCGCCGTGTCGGCGTGCGCGGAGCAGAAGTACGAATCGCAGATCGTGAACGCGTCGGCCAGCGCGTAGTGGTACGTGAGATCCTGGCGCTTCAGGTAGCCCATCGTCAGCACGTCCTGCTTCTGGTTCACCCACTGGTCCCACTGGCCGTTGTTCCAGGACAGGTGGCCGCTGCTCCAGCCGTGATTGGTGCCCGGCTGGAATTCGGTCGTCTGCTTCGGATCGAGGTAGAACGGCAGCACGTACGGCGCGGACGGATCGAGCCCGCGCGAGTGGTAATTCTTCGTGAACACCGATGCCGGCGGCTGCTGCCACACCGGTGCGCCGTTCGGCAGCAGGTGCGGACGCGGGTCGTCGAAGCCGCGCACGCCGCGCAGCCCGCCGAAGTAATGGTCGAACGAACGGTTTTCCTGCATGAAGATCACGACGTGCTCGACGTCACGGATCGTGCCGGTGCGATAGGCGGCCGGCATCGCCAGCGCATTGCGGATCGCGGGCGGAAAGCCCGCGTAGGCGGCCATCGCGCCGGCCGACTGCGCGGCGAGGCGCAGGAAATCGCGTCGATTGTTCGAGGACATGAAAAGCACCCTGTGGTCGGTGGGAGTGGGGTCGCCGGACGAGCGGGCCGGCGATCTGCGTCGCCGTTATTACCCCGCACCGGCATGTCCCGGCCGTGACCGGTTCCCGCAGGTTTCTTTGGGTGACCCACAGGATTTTTTTGGAAGCGGCGCACGGCGCGCCTTTCATGCGGCCGACATATGCGTGCGCTACGCTGACGCGCGATGAAGAGGGGGGAGAAGCCGAGTCGTGTTCGATCAGCTGAAGGCGTTCCACGCGACCGTCCGGCAGGGCAGCATCACGCGCGCCGCGCGCCACCTCGGCGTGAGCCAGCCGACGATTGCCGCGCAGATCCGGCAGGTCGAGCAGGTGTACGGCGTCGAGCTGTTCTACCGCAGCGGCCGCAAGCTCGAGGTGACCGACACGGGCATCGAGCTGCTGCCGCTCGTCGAGCAGATGATCGCGCTCGAGGCGCAGGCCGACATCATGCTGCGCAACGTCGGCGGCCTGTTCGAAGGCAACCTGCGGATCGGCGCGACGGGCCCGTACTACATCATGGACGCGGTCGGCCGCTTCTCGAGCGCGCACCCGTCGATCGCGCTCACGTGCCGGATCGGCAACTCCGAGGAAATCCTGCAGGCGCTGCAGGAATTCCGCATCGATCTCGCGGTCTCGTCGCAGCGCAACGACGCCGACGGCCTCGAACGCAAGGTGATCTCGACCGATCCGCTGGTGCTCGTCGTGCATCGCCATCATCCGCTCGCGCGGTTCGATTCGATCGACCCGGCGCAGCTCGCCGACGTGCGGCTGCTGATCCGCGAGGAAGGGTCGGTCACGCGCCGCTGCACGGAGACGATCCTCGCCGCGGCCGGCGTCGCGGCCCCATCGGTCGCCGAGATCGGCAGCCGCGAAGCGATTCGCGAGGCGATCCTGCATGGCGTAGGCGGCAGCCTGTTTCCGCTCGGCGAGGCCGAGCGCCATCCGGACCTGCGCGTGATCGCGCTGCGCGGCGTCGACACGACGATCGACGAATACGTGTACTACCTGAAGGCGCGCCGCCAGAGCCCCGCGATCGACGCGTTCCTCGCGTGCATCCTGCCGGGCGACGGCGAAGCGGCCGATGCGATCGATGCGGCCGACACGGTTGAAACCGGACGAACGATGCGGCGGGTGAACGCGCGCTGAGCCGCCGCGCGTTCACCGCTTCCGCACACTACGTGGCGCTTTTCCCGCGCCTTCCCTCGTTGCTTTCCTCGTGCCTTCTTCTGTCGCGGCGCCGCGTCACTTCGGCAGCGCCGGAATCATCCAGGTCAGCACGTGCTGCTGCAGGAACACCAGCACGCCGAGCAACAGCGTGAGGATCACGCTGTGCCAGAAGGTGCGCGCGAACACGACGCCCTCCTGCCCTTTCAGGTCCGTCGTCGATACGCCCGTCGCGATGTTCTGCGGCGAGATCATCTTGCCCATCACGCCGCCCGACGAGTTGGTGGCGGCCATCAGCACCGGATCGAGGCCGAGCTGGCGCGCGGCGACGACCTGCAGGTTGCCGAACAGCGCGTTGCCCGACGTGTCGCTGCCGGACAGGAACACGGCGATCCAGCCGAGCGACGCGGACACCAGCGGGAACAGCGCACCGGTCGACGCGACGCCGGTGCCGAGCGTATAGCTGATGCCCGAGTAGTTCAGCAGGTACGCGAGCCCGACGATCATCATCACCGTGACGATCGCGATCCACGTCTGCCGCCACGTCTTCACCACGCATTCGACGAACGCGCCGGGGCCGGTACGCGTCAGCGCGGCCGTGACGATCGCCGACAGCAGGATCGCGGTGCCCGTGCCGAGCGGCTGGAAATCCCAGATCGCCGCATACGGCTTGTGGTACAGCGACACGTACACGGCGTTGTGCAGGCCCGGCCACTTGATCTTCACGTCGCCGATCGCCGCGACGTTCGCGTGTACCCACACGATCACGACCACCGACACGACGAGCCACGGCAACCAGCCGCCGAAGCCCGCGCGCGCGGCGCCGGCGGTGGCCGGCACGCTGCGCGCGAGCGCGTATTGCGGATCGGGCTGCGGCTTCCACACCTGCAGGAAGCCGATCGTCACGATCAGCGACGTGAGCGACGACAGCACGTCGGTGAGCTGGTAGCCGAGGAAGTTCGACGTGACGAACTGCGCGAGCGCGAAGCTGCCGCCCGACACGAGCAGCGCGGGCCACAGCTTCGCGATCGAGCGCAGCCCGCCGTATGCGCCGACCACGTAGAACGGCAGCAGCAGCGCGAAGAACGGCAACTGGCGGCCGACCATCTGCGCGAGCGTCGCGGGCGGCAGCGACGTGACCGCGCCGAGCACGGTGATCGGCACGCCGAGCGCGCCGAACGCGACCGGCGCCGTGTTGAACAGCAGCGTATAGGTGAGCGCTTCGAGCGCGGGGAAGCCGAGCGCGATCAAGAGCGCGCTCGTGATCGCGACCGGCGTGCCGAATCCGGAGATCCCTTCGAGCAGACAACCGAACGAGAACGCGACGACGAGCAGCACGAGGCGGCGATCGTCGGGCAGGTTGTCGAGCATCCACTGCCGGAACTGGTCGAAGCGGCCCGACTTCACCGCGATGTTGTAGAGCAGCAGCGCGTTGAAGACGATCCACATCACCGGCACGACCGCGAGCGCCATGCCGGCGCCGACCGCGTTGAACGCGAGCCCGGCCGGCATCCCCCACGCGCCGATCGCGACCGCGAGGCCCGCGACGAGCCCGGCCAGCGACGCCTGCCACGCGGGGCGACGCAGCACGCCGAGCGCGATCAGCGCGACCGCGATCGGGATCGCGGCGACGAGGAACGACAGGAGCAGCGAGTGGGCGACGGGCGTCAACGGTTGCGCGAAGACGATGCCGGGCGGTAGGGCGTCGGTGGGATTCATCGTGTCTCCAGAGTCGACCCGGGCGCGCAAGTCGATGTGCCGGGTTCGGGTCAAGGCGATGTCCTGCAGTCACGACCACGATCGGGCGCTTGCGTACGCAACGACGTTGCGCGGCCAACCGATCGGTCGCTTAAAAGAGGTTAGGAGGCGCGACGCGCTTGTACAAGGGGGGAGAAGCCCGATGCGGGCGAGCCGATGCGGACCGTCCGCCGCACGATGACCGGCAGATGGCGCGCAGCTGTCGCGTTCGACAGGCAACCCGTCGCGGCCGGCTCACCGGTGCGCGCGCAATGTTGCGCGACCGGAAAAGGTGACTGCCAGCCACGAGGATGTTTCGTTTGGCCTCCGAAGCCTAGACTGGCTGCATCGTTTCCGCCCGCGCCAGCAACGGCGCGGCACCGGAACCTCACGGAGCACACACGATGAAGACGATGAAACACGCGGCATGCGCGTTCGTGCTGATCGGCGCGGCGTTCGCCGCTCACGCGCAAGCCGCGTCGACGCTCACGCGCGCGCAGGTCCGCCAGGAGCTCGTGGAGCTGCAGGCCGCCGGCTACCGGACGAGCCTCGCAAGCAGTCCGGACTTTCCGGAAAACATGCAGGCGGTCATGCAGCGCGCGGCGCAGGCGCGTGGTGACGGCCACGCGGCCGGTTACGGCAGCGACGGCCGGTCCCACACGGAATCGGGCAAGCCGATGCTGCCGCACGCGGCCGATCGCGGCACGTACGCGCATCACTGACCGGATCACCGACCCGATCACCGACGGAATCGGACGGATCGCGCGGCAGCGGCGCGGCGCACCCTGCGCCGGCCGCATGCGCGAGCGTCACACGCTGAAGCGGTTCAGCGTATAGGCGCGATAGGCGGCGACGAATGCGTCGAACGATCCGGCCTCCTTCGCTTCGAGCTCGGCCTGCTCGGCCAGCGACTTCGCGGCGAGCGCCTGCTCGGTGCGCAGCGTCTCGGCCGACGGCGGATGCGCGCGGAAATGCGCGGCATGCGCTTCGCTCTGCGCGAGCGCGAACGCGAGGAACGACTGGCCGTTCTCGCGCATCGTGCGCAGCACGCGCGCGGAAGGCGTGCGTTCGGGATCGGCGAGCTTGTCGCGCTGCGCGGCGATCGCGCGCGCATGCTCGTCGCCGCCGCGGATTTCGTCGAGCCGGCGACCGACGATCTCGATATCGGCCATCAGTTCGTCGGCCCACTGCTGCAGCGTGATCGATCGGCCGTCGCGCGTCAGCGTGAGCCCCGGCTTGCGGCCGTCCATCGTCACGCTGCCGAAGTTCGCGTTCGCTTCCTTGTACGCGTCGCAGTCGAGCGGCGCGCTTTCGTCGAGTGCGCACGCGAGCAGGAACGCGTCGATGAAGCGCGCGGTCTCCAGCGCGATGCCGGTCGGCTCGAACGGATCGATGTCGAGGCAGCGCACTTCGATGTACTGGACGCCGCGCGACGCGAGCGCATGCAGCGGCCGCTCGCCCGAATACGTGACGCGCTTCGGCCGGATCGTCGAGTAGAACTCGTTCTCGATCTGCAGCACGTTCGTGTTGATCTGGATCCACTCGCCGTCGCGATGCGTGCCGATCGCCTCGTACGCCGGATACGGCTCGCTCACGGCCTTCGACAGCGCGTCGAGATAACCGGGCAGCGTGTTGTAGTCGACGTGCAGCGCGGCCTGGGCCGTCGTGTTCGAGTAGCCGAGATCGCTCATCCGCAGGCTGGTCGCATACGGCCGGTACAGCGTATCGGCGTCGAACGTATCGAGTTTGTGCGGCTTGCCGCGCAGGAACCTGGTATCGAGCACCGGCGACGCGCCGAACAGGTACATCAGCAGCCAGCTGCGGCGGCGGAAGTTGCGGATCTGCGCGAGATAGCGTTCCGACTGGTAATCGACGAGCGTCGCCGTGGACCCTTCTTCCGCATGCAGGCGCCGCCACACTTCCTCGTGCAGCGAGTAGTTGTAGTGGATGCCGGCGATGCACTGCATCGTGCGGCCGTAGCGATACGCGAGGCCGCGCCGGTACACCGTCTTCAGGCGGCCGATGTTCGACGTGCCGTAATCGGCGATCGGGATCTGGTCGTCGGCCGGCAGCAGGCCCGGCATCGAGTCGTTCCACAGCATCTCGTCGCCGAGCGATGCATAGACGTAGCGATGCAGATCGTCGAGGCGCTCGAGCGTGAGCGCGGCGTCGCGCTCGGCGGGCGTGATCAGTTCGATCAGCGCTTCGGAATAGTCGGTCGTCAGCGCCGGATGCGTGAGCGCCGAACCGAGCGCGCGCGGATGCGGCGTGAACGCGATCATCCCGTCGCGCGTCACGCGCAGGCTTTCCTTTTCGATGCCGCGCAGGCCGTCGGGCAGATGCTGCCGCGTCGGGCCCGAGCTCAGCGCGTCGAGGCGATTCAGCAGCAGTTCGGACTGGCGGTGAGTCATGGTGTTCGACATGGAGACGCAAGTGCGTGACGCGCCGCGCGCAGAACGCCGCGCGCGGCCGGCTGGATTGTTGGTCGCTTCGTTGGTAGCGGGCACTTTAACATCTCGCCGGAACCCGCGCTTGAGGTGGCTCCGGGCATGGCGCACGGGCCTGAGCGGGCGATCGGACGGGCCGGGCGCGGCAGCGCCGGCCCCGATCGCCGGGTCGGGACGAGGCCGATCGGCACGCCGGCCAGCGGAATTCGTCGGATGGAACGGGAGCGGCGAACGGGGGCGGCAGGTGCAACCACGTCGCGGAATGGATCGGGAAACGACGCATCCGAAGACGTCGCACGCGCGGCATCCGGCCGGTGCCGGAGGCGTGGCATCGCCATGACGGGCCACGTCACGCCGGCACTTGTCGCATGCCGGCGCCGCCTGCGCACCGGGTTGCAGCCCCGCCGTCCGGCGGTCGCACCCGGCCGCGGGCCGCCGCGCTTACCCGCCGCGCGCGCCGCCTGCCCGGTCGGCCACTTCGTTCCACAGATGCAGCGCCGCATACGCACGCCACGGCCGCCAGCCTTCGGTGCGGCGCTTCTGGCTGGCGAGCCGGTCGAGCGCCGGGTCGCGCGCGGCGATCGACTGCATCAGCACGAGATCGGATGCCGGCCACGCGTCCGGGTCGCGCCATGCACGCATCGCGATGTATTCGACCGTCCACGGGCCGATGCCGGGCAGGTCGAGCCACGCGCTGCGCAGCGTCGCGAGATCGGCATGCGCGCGATCGACCGGCACGTCGCCGGCCGCCACCGCGCGCGCCACGCCGGTCAGCGCGGCCACCCGCTTGCCGGGCATCCCGATCTTGTCGAGATCGCACGCGGCCAGCGCGTCGGGTGTCGGAAACCGCCACGCGGGCGCGCCGTCGTCGTCCTGCATCACGCGTTCGCCGGCCCGTTCGACGAGCCGGCCGACGATCGTCGTCGCGGCCTTCACGCTCACCTGCTGGCCGACGATCGCGCGCACGGCCAGTTCGAACCCCGACCACGCGCCCGGCACGCGCAGCCCCGGCGCGGCGTCGACGAGCGGCGCGAACCACGGATCGCGCGCGAGCCCGTCGCCGATCGCGGCCGGATCGGCGCCGAGGTCGAACATCGTCGCGACGCGCGCGGCGAATGCATCGTCGACGTGACGCGCGACCGCCCCTTCGACGGTCGCGATCAGGCAATGCTTGCGCGGGTGTTTCGTGACGGTGAGCCGGCCCGCATCGCCGTGCAGATCGACGATGCGGCGATATACACCGTCGGCGACCTGCTCGACACCCGGAATCGCGCGCCCGCTGAAGAAGCGCAGCACGCGCGCCCAGTCGTACGGCGCCTTGTAGCGCAGCTCCATCTGCGCGGACGGCGGCACCGGGCCGCCGTTCGCGAGGGACTTGATCGTTGTCGTCTCGATGCTCAAACCGCACTGCCCTCCGTCTCGGCTTCGGCTTCATCGTCATGAACGTGGCGCGCCTCGGCCGCGAGCAGCGTCGCCTTGCGGCGCACGCCCCAGCGATAGCCGGCGAGTGCGCCGCCCTTCTGCACGACGCGGTGGCACGGGATCGCGAGCGCGACCGGATTCGACGCGCACGCGGACGCGACCGCCCGCACCGCGCGCGGCGAGCCGAGCGCCTCCGCGATCTCCGAATAGCTGCGCGTCTCGCCGTACGGGATGTGCGTCAGCGCTTCCCATACGCGCTGCTGGAACGCGGTCGGCGCGATGTCGAGCGGCAGGTCGAATGCGTGCCGCGTACCGTCGAGATACGCGCGGATCTGCGTGACGAACGGCGCGAGCCGCGCGGACGATTCGACCAGTTCGGCACGCGCGAACGTGTCCTTCAGTTCGCCGACGAGCGACGCCGGGTCGTCGCCGAACGCGATCCGGCAGATGCCCTGTTCGGTGGCGGCGACCAGCACCGTGCCGAGCGACGTCGACGCGGTCGCATAGTCGATCCGCAGGCCCGCGCCCTGACGGCGGAACGCGGACGGCGCCATCCCCAGCTCGCGCGGCACCGACGCATAGAGTCGCGACGGCGAGTTGAACCCGGCGTCGACAGCCGCCTGCGTGACCGGCTGCCCGCTTTGCAGCGCCTGCCGCAACGCCGCGCCGCGCTGCGCGGCCTGGTACTGCCGCGGCGACACGCCGACCACGCGCTTGAAGAGCCGCTGCAGGTGGAACGGGCTCACGTGCACGGCGTCGCTCAACTGCTGCAGCGTGAGCCGCTCGGCCTGCGCGTCGAGCACCGCGCATGCGCGATTGACGATGTCCAGTTCGCGCGGCAACCCTTCCGGCTGGCAGCGCTTGCAGGGCCGGAAGCCGGCCGCGCGCGCGGCCGCCGGATCGGTGAAAAAGGACACGTTCTCGCGGCGTGGCTGCCGCGACGCGCAGGTCGGGCGACAAAACACGCCGGTCGTGCGGACACCATAGAAGAACGCGCCGTCCGCATGCGGATCGCGCTCGGTCACGGCGCCCCAGCGGGCATCATCGGTCGGATAGGCGGTTTTCATTTGAACCTCGCACTCTCTAGTGTAGATGGTGCCTACTCTAGCCATCGGCACATGCCGTCGCGCCCTGAATCTTGCTCTGTGATTCGTGCCGACGAATCGGGGCCGCATCGATCGAGATAAATCCGACGAAACCCGCCCGGCGGCCGCTCCAGCGCGGTTTTCGTCATCGTCCCGTCACCATTTTGCTGCAGTGCAGATGCGACAAATCGCCGTCCTGACGTTTTTTTGCAATCGGAATATTGCGTCGCACCATCGCCGTGTGTATAGTTGGAACTGTCTCCTCCATGTCTCCTCCTGATATGGATTAAGCCCGTTCCGCACTGCGTGAACGGGCTTTTTTTCGTCCGTCGATTGTGCCGCGTTCCGGCCGGCGGCGCAGGCGCGATGCGTCTACACTCGATGCTCGTCGACTGCGAAGGAGTCCCCCGCTCATGAAACCCACCATCCGCGGAATCGATCACATCGTGCTGCGCGTGACCGACATGGCGGCGATGACGCGCTTTTACTGCGACGCCGTCGGTTGCCATGTGGAGAAGGAACAGCCCGATCTGGGCCTCGTGCAACTGCGCGCCGGCGACGCGCTGATCGACCTGCTGACGGTCGGCGGCCCGATCGACCGGCCCGACAGCGGGCCGCCCGGCACCGGGCGCAACCTCGATCACCTGTGCCTGCGCGTCGAGCCGTTCGATCCCGACGCATTGATCGCCCATTTCGCCACGCATGGCGCGCGCCCCGGCGCGCCGGCCGAACGCTACGGCGCCGGCGGCTACGGGCCGTCGATCTACCTGTTCGATCCCGAAGGGAACATGGTCGAATTCAAGGGGCCGCCGGCCGCGCTCGGCTGAATGCGGCCGGCGCGCGGGCCGTTACGCGTCCGCGCGCGCCTTCAGCACCGTCCATTCGACCGCGACCGGATCGTGATCGGCGCTCGAGATCCACGCGGCGCCGTCCTGCACCGTGCACTGCAGGCGCATCGTGCGCTCGGCGAGCCGCCCGAGCGCGGCCGCGACGCCGTCGGCGAGCGACAGCACCTGCACGTTGCGCAGCCGTTCGACCTTGCTGCGCACGCCCTGCCACCAGATATCCGACGTCTTGCCGCCGTACGCGATCACCGTGACCTGTCCGGCGCGGCCGGCCGCCTTCGAGATGCGTCGTTCGTCCGGCTGGCCGGCCTCGATCCACACGTCGATCGCGCCCGTCAGATCCTTCTGCCACAGGTCGGGCTCGTCGACGTCCGACAGCCCCTTGCAGAACTCGAGCCGCTCGTGCGCGAACAGCGCGAACGCGACGATGCGCACCATCATCCGGTCGTCGGTTTCCGACGGATGGCGCGCCACCGTCAGCGCGTGATCGGCGTAGTAATGCCGATCCATGTCGGCGATTTGCAGCTCGGCTTTGTAGATCGTGGATTTCAGCGCCATGCGGATGCGGCCCGGGCGGGCATTCGGTTCGGTCGGGCCGTGATGATACCGAATGCGCGCCGTCCGGCGTGCGTGATGCGCGATCCACAGCGCAACGGCCCGGCATGCGCCGGGCCGTGATCGGTTCGCGCCGCCGGCTCCTCGAGCCGGCGCGCTCGCGCGTCGTGCGACTGCGCGGGAATGGACGGTTATTGCTTGACGAAGCGCGAATCGGTCCAGAGGCCTTGCTGGTCGCTGTTGTCGGCGCTGACGAACTGCACGTCGCCCTGATCGACCGACACCACGCGGAAGCGCTGGCCTTCCGGCACCGACAGGCAGCGGAAGTCGTCGAAATACTGCTGCTTCGCCTGCGACTTGCCGTCACGCTCGTGACTCAATACGGAGTCCAGATTGTCTTTCGACAGACAGCCCCATGCGTTCTTCGTCAGCTGGATTTCCTGCTTCGGCTTGACGGCCGAATCGCCGCCGGCCTGCGCAATCGACACAGCGCAAAATGCGCCGACAAGGGCAAAGAGGACACCGGTACGCTTCATCATGTTCTGTCTCCAGGCTTGCGGGCACCAGGCTGGGTTAGCTATGTGTTTAAAGGTGATCGTGAACCCGCGTTTTTCACTTTAGAAGACCGGTAAACGATAGCAAGCACATTTGTTGTGCGACCGCAATAGCGGCGGATTGTCGCACCCCGTGCGCAGCCTGTTTTCGCGCAGTGTGCGCGACGGGTAAAAGCGGGCTGCCCGGCGGACAGCCTCGTCATGCCGGGCGGAAAGCGTTATCCGGCAAGGCTTTCATCCCAGTTACATTGCAGCGATTGAACGGTTTGGATAATCCATTTCGATATCCGGATCATTTTGATGCGCCGCACATAAAGTCATCCGAAACGATTCCACTTTACCGCAGCGCGCAATCGCATTTACCTGATACAAGAAAAATGCCAGGTATAAGCGGATCCGTATTTATCCGTAGTTCCCCGCGTCTATTCGGCGCCCGCGAAGCCCCGTCGCAAGCGCCTTTCACCGATGGCGTTTACCCTGCATTATTCACACCGACCCGCTGCCGCTCGAAATAATCGCGCTGGAAGATGCACATCCGATAAGCGTTGTGATACGCGCCATTCCCGAAAAATTCTTCCTTCAATTCGGCCTCGTGCTGGAATCCGCATTTCTCGTACACGTGAATCGCCGCCGCATTCGACGTATCGACGATCAGGTACAGCTTGCGCATGTTCAGCACCTTGAACGCGTACTCGATCGCGAGGCGCGTCGCCTGGCCCGCATAGCCGCGCCCCTGGCACTGCGGCGCGATGATGATCTGGAACTCGCCGCGGCGGTGGATGTAGTCGAGCTCGATCAGCTCGACGAGGCCGACGAGTTCATCTTGCGCATCGACCGCGACGAAACGGCGCTCGCGCTGGTCGTGTACGTGGCGGTCGTACAGTTGCGACAGTTCCGAGAAGGTTTCGTACGGCTCCTCGAACCAGTAGCGCATGATCTTCGCGTCGTTGTTCAGCTCGTGGACGAAGCGCAGGTCCTGGCGCTCCAGCGGCCGCAGCGCGAGCGTGTTGGTATCGTTCTGGAGTTGCATGTTCGTGTCCTTTTTGAGGCCGGCGCACGTGCGGAACGCCCGCGCGGCGCGGCCGCGTTCGGGCCCGTTTCGCACTGTAAGAAATTGAACGCGGGCGAGGTTCAGAGCCTAGAATGGGAGCAAGGGTTCCTGCCACCGCAAGGAGGCTATCGTGATCGAGCAAGTCATCCTCGGAATTTTCCTCGTGCTGCCGCTCGTCATCGTGGCTGCGCTGTTTTCCGACGAACTCTGGCAGGAGCACCGTCGCCAGCATCCGCGCGACGAGAACGCACCGCACATCGATTGGAAGCATCCGTGGCGCCGCGTGCGACGCGGGCATTGACGTCGATCGTCGCCATCCGCAACGCGCGCCGGCCGGGGCACCGCGGGCCGCGCAACATGCCGGGCACGGCCCTTGCGCTTCGATCCGATTCCCGCCCTACCCGCGAGACGCCGACGTGAACGACAAGCCCACCATTCCTCCGCACGATATCCCGAACGAAACGATCGACCTGCAGATCGCCGATGTCCTGGCGGCCGTCCGCTATCCGGCGAACAAGGATGCGATCGTCGATGCCGCGCGCGACGCCGGCGCCAGCAACGAAGTGCTGTCGATGCTCGACGGCCTGCCCGAGCAGGACTACGCGGACGTCGATGCCGTCACGCGCTGGGTCGCCGGCAACTTCGGCCCCGGGCTCGGCATTTGAGCGCAGCCCGATAACGCGATAGGATCGGGCCGCACCGGTCGCGCCGCGATCGGCAGGCGTGCCGCCCGGCGCAAGATCGGGTGCGTCGCACGCGTGTCCGGGGGACTCCATGGAAGGCATCCTGATCCAGCACACGACGCAACGTCAGCTGTGGTTCGGCGCGCTGACGGCGCTCGTCATCCTGCTCACGCTCGGGATCGCCGCGCCGCATGCGAACGTCGCGCTGCCGCCCGTCGAGCCCTTCATGCCGATGTGCGCGCTCACCGTGTTCACGACCGCGAGCATCGCCGCGTTCTTCCTCGGCGCGCAGTTCACCGTGACACGCCAGCCCGTGCTCGGTGCGCTCGGCGGCGCCTATGCGTTCACCGCGCTCGCCGTCGCGCTGCAACTGCTCACCTTTCCCGGCGTGTTCGCGCCACATGGCCTGCTCGGCGCGCGCCCGCAAAGCGCCGCATGGATGTGGGTCTTCTGGCATGCCGGCTTTCCGTGCTTCGTGATGGCCGCGCTGTTCGCACGCGAACGGCTGACGCGCGCCCCGGTCGGCGCGAAAGAGACGCGCCGCTGGACCCTCGCGCTCGTCGGTGGGCCGGCCATCGCGGCGGCGCTGCTGTGCGTGCTCGCGCTGAATGTGTCGCTGCCGCCCGCGTTCCATCCGCCGCGCGACGCGGCCGTGCTGCCCGTCAACGGCATCGCGCTCGTCGTGTGGATCCTCAACGCGCTCGCGCTCGTGGCCGTGCTGGTCACGGGCCGGCTGCGCACGACGCTCGACCTGTGGCTCGCGATCGCGGTGCTCGCCTGTCTCACCGATACGACGCTGAACCTGCTGTCCACCAACCGCTTCACGGTCGGCTGGTATGTCGCACGCGTGTTCAGCATGTTCACGCCCGGCGTGCTCGTGTGCGTGCTCGCGTGGGAAGTGACGATGCTGTATCAGCAGTTGTTGGAAGCGCACGCGACGCTGATCCGCTCTTCCGCGCGCGACGGTCTCACGGGCGCGTTCAACCGCAGCCACTTCAACGACCATTTCCATACGCTGTTCCTGCAGGCGCGGCGGCAAGGCGAACCGCTGTCGCTGCTCATGGTCGACGTCGATCGCTTCAAGGCGTACAACGACGCGTTCGGTCACGTGAAGGGCGATGCGTGCCTGATCGCCGTCGCGAATGCACTGGCCGGCGCGGTGCGGCGGCCGGCCGACATCGTCGCGCGCTACGGCGGCGAGGAGTTCGCGATCGTGCTGCCGAACACCGGCGCGCGCGGTGCGCGGATGGTGGCCGACGAAGTGCGCGAAGCCGTGCTGCGGCTCGACCTCGCGATGCCCGACTCGCCGACCGGCCGCGTGAGCGTCAGCGTCGGCTGCGCGACCGTGTCGGCCGACGATCTGTCGACCCCCGACGCGTTGATCGAAGCTGCGGATGCCGCGCTGTATCGCGCGAAGGATGCGGGGCGAAACCGGGTCGTCGTCGCCTGAAAACGTCTGCTGTTTGGCGAATTGTTACGGTCATTGTGACCGGAATAATCCGCCGTTACGGATTGCGGCGCGGGGATACGATCGCTTACAGCCCGGGCCGGAGCCGCTCGCTATGCTGGGTTCATATTGAACCCGAGCAGGTGAACGCGATGAAGAAGGCCCTTTTGCTGATTGCCGGCGTCGCCGTGTTGTTGAGCGGCTGTATCGTCGTGCCTGATGGTGGCGGGTATTACGGTGGGGGTGGGTATTACCATCATCACCGTCATTGGGATTAAGGCAGACGTCGGTCCGAACGCCTCGATCCGGTCCGTCGCGCAGTCAAGCCGGCGTCGTCAGCTCGGCATGCATAAGAAAGATCTATAGCGCGGCGAGCGTTTCGTAGTGGAAACGCTCGCCGCGCGGATCCTTTTCCGTGTCTTTGATCAGATTGCGTCGGGCATCGAATCGATACGGCTCGCCCCACAGTTCGACTATGTCGAACTTTAAATACGGGCGGGCTCTCCCTAGGACCGCTGCCCCTGATGCACGGAAACCGGCCACAGTACCTACGATCTCGCCGCCAAGCACGCCGAATATCGCAGTAAATATTCCGTCCATGATCTAGGTCTTCGAAGGATATTTAGGACAATTGACGTTGACGGCGACAACGACCCCAGTGGGCCGTTCACTTTGCCTTGCGCGGCATCGAGCTGCTTTTCGACGGGAAGACTCACGCTTTCACTCACGGAGCATTTCCTCCAGGCGCGTATTGACCTTGACGCCCAGATCCGACAACAGTTCGAAGAAGGCGTCACGGCGTACGGCAAAGTGTTCAAACACCCGTTCGGGATCCATCGACAAATCGAGCAACAGAACGCTCAGTTGACGCGATGCCTGCAGCAGTTCGCGGCGCGCCTCCTCAATAGATAAGGTTGCGTCATCATTTTGAGCCATGATGCGCCTCCGCATTTTGCACGCAACGCGCCGCCTCGCCCATTCGAGGCCAGATATCAGCAATCACGAGAAGCGCGTGTGCCTCCACTGCATCGAGCAAACAGCGAAGAATGATTTCGGTGGCGGAGATTGCGCACACCTCTGAGGCTTTACAGTCGGTGCAAGTTGCGGCCTTGATGCTGCGTTTGAACGCTGCGCAACCGTCAGCGCGGTAGGGGATACGACCGAAGCCAGCGAAGAGGCTTTCGAACATCGAACGATACCCCCGGCTCGGACGCGCCGTCGGGCGAACATTCAGCCAGTGTTCTGCAGCGCGGATGCCGGCAAGTTCGACTAACTCCGATGTGACAGTAATCGTGGGCTTCGGCGACCGAGTGTTACGCCAGACATTGGGTATGAGGGCGATCGGACCGGCAGATTTGGCAAGTGTATTCGGAAAGGTAACAGCAAGCGCGCCGTCGGCGGTTACTCGTCGTCCAGCTCGATCGTTGCGCCGACCTGCCGACACTTCTCGAGCACTTGGTCGACAGTCGCAGAACGATCCTGCAGCGCTAGCGCTAGGAACAGCATCGGCAACGACATCGGTCTCGGCTCGACTCCCCCCGTGTACTTTCGCCACTGACTGTTGCCAGCCAATCCGAACATCTGAGCCATCTGCTCGCCGGTGAATCCGAGGCGCACTTTCAGCGCACGCAGGTCTTCCGGCGTCGGCGGGAAATATTTGAGGGCCATAAGCGTGGTCGCGCAGAATTCGCGCAAATACGATGCTATTCATAATGTCGTTCCTTTCGGAGGTAGCGGGCTACGCGGAGCGTTACCCAACGCGATTCAATTTAGACCCTTAAGGTCTATCTGTCAACGAAATACGCCGTCCGCTGAAATCGCCAGCCCATTACGTTCGAGTCGGCTACTTGAGCTACGAGGCGAGCGCTTACATCCCTTTGCACAATTGGTCGTGGCGCAACGAGATACGATTCGGCGCGAATTCCGCGTGCTCGATTGCCAACCAGATCTGGAGACCAACAGGCAGACGGCTTGCCATGAGCATGAATCCGTGGTGAACGAACAACACGAGGGTTCGTTGAGCCGGCGGTAATCCATCGCAAGCGAGACGGACGAGGAAATAGGACAAAAATGGGAAGCGCGAGCTGATACAGGCTTGGCGATCGCGCCAACATGGAGCACGACATCGGTCCAAACATTGTCCGAACATGGAGTCCCAAGCATCCACGCGAACAATCTGCTGCGAAATAGTCAGCGTCGTGACAGAGCCGTCACGAGAGGCTTGCGTCGAGTTGTCGGAGCGTACAGAGGTATGACGAGGCGAGCCGATACGATGCAGGCAGATGAAGCAGCACCCCACAAGGTCAACGACCCTCGGATCATTTCCCAATACAAAACCTGCTGAAAATCACCCCCAGCAGATCATCCGACGTGAACTCCCCGGTAATCGCATTGAGCTGCTCCTGCGCGAGCCGCAGCTCTTCGGCAAACAGATCGAGCGACTGCGCACGCTGCTCCGCATGATCCGCCGCCTGCGCGAGATGTTCCTGCGCGGCCCGCAGCGCGATCAGATGCCGCTCGCGCGCGAGATACACACCCTCGGCCCCCGCCTGCCACCCTGCGATCCGCAACAGCTCCGCGCGCAGCATGTCGATCCCGTCGCCGCGTTTCGCCGACAGATGCATCTCGGTCAGATCGCCTTCCGCCGCCGGATGCTCGACGCATGCCGGCACGCCGGTCAGATCCGTCTTGTTCAGCACGCGCACCACCGGCACGCCGGCCGGAAACCGCGCGGCGATCGTTTCGTCGTCCGCCGTCATCCCCGTGCGCGAATCGAGCAGATGCAGCACGACGTCCGCGCGCTCGATCTCGCTCCACGTGCGCGCAATGCCGATCCGTTCGACTTCGTCCTCCGTCTCGCGCAACCCGGCCGTATCGATGATGTGCAGCGGAATCCCTTCGACCTGGATCGTCTGCGCCACCTTGTCGCGCGTCGTGCCGGCGATCGGCGTGACGATCGCCAGCTCGGCGCCCGCCAGCGCATTCAGCAGCGATGACTTGCCGACGTTCGGCTGCCCCGCGAGCACGACCGACAGCCCTTCACGCAACAACGCGCCCTGACGCGCATCGCCGAGCACGTGCGCGAGTTGCGCGCGGATCTTCGCGAGCTTGCCGCGCGCGTCGGCCGCTTCGAGGAAGTCGATTTCCTCCTCCGGAAAATCCAGCGTCGCCTCGACCAGCATCCGCAGCGTGATCACGTCGTCGACGAGCGCGTGGATCTGCCGCGAGAACGCGCCGTCGAGCGAACGCCCGGCCGAGCGCGCGGCCGCCTCGGTGCTCGCCTCGATCAGGTCGGCGACGGCCTCGGCCTGCGCGAGGTCGAGCTTGTCGTTCAGGAACGCGCGCCGCGTGAATTCGCCCGGTTCCGCGAGCCGTAGCCCGAAGCCGCGCCCCGCATCCAGGCAGCGCTGCAGCAGCAGCTGCATCACGATCGGCCCGCCATGCCCCTGCAGCTCGAGCACGTGCTCGCCGGTGTACGAATGCGGCGCCGGGAAATACAGCGCGATCCCGCGGTCGAGCGGCGCGCCGTGCGCGTCGAGAAACGGCACGTAGCTCGCGTGGCGTGGCGCGAGCTTTTGCCCGCACAACGCGTCGATCAGCGGCAGCGCGGCCGCCTCGCCGCCACGCCCGAACGACACGCGGACGACCCCGATGCCGCCCCGGCCGGCAGCGGTGGCAATGGCGACGATCGGATCGGAATCGGTAGCGAGCATGGGAATCGGAGAAATCGGATAATCAGCGAGTCAATGGTGCGCCCGCGCAACAGTTCGGGCACCGGAACGCCGGCATTGTAGCGTGCCGGCTCACACGCCACCGGCCGCGCCGCCGGATTCGGACACGCCCGAATTTATCCCGCCGGGGATAAGCCGAGTATCAGTTCGGCGTCGTGACACACCGACCATTTCGGACGAGTATGCGTGCCCGAGGGGCTTGGCACTACGTCCCTCAATTTCGTTCCCCATCCTGATCAAGGGCGGGATTCGTCCGAACAAGATACGTTTATCCCATATGGTTGTCTGGGACGCGGCGATGGAATTGCACAATCTCCCCATGCCGACATCCGAAGAAAAAGCCGCGTTCTCGGAACGCCTGAAATTCGCCCTGCGGCGCAGCCCGGAGAAGGTCACGGGCGCGACGGAACTGGCGAACCGATTCAATCTGCGTCATCGCGGAACGCACCCCGTTTCGCCGCAAACCGCGCACAAATGGCTGACGGGCCGCACGATCCCGACGTCGGACAAACTCGAAACGCTCGCCGAATGGTTGCGCGTCGAAGTGCACTGGCTGCATTACGGGCCGTCGCCGAGCGTAATCGAACATCCGACGCCGCAACCGCTGCCGCGCGACGAACGTTATCCGCCGACACCCGAGACGATCGAACTCGCATCGAAGATCGAGGCCTTGTCGCCGCATCAGCGCTACCTCGTGCAGGAACTGGTCGAGCAGTTCTACGGCGATCCGAAACTCGAAGCGAAGAAAGCCTGAACGGCAGCAGCCGCACGCGCCGCCGGCGTCGTCGCCGCGAAACAAAAAAGCCGCATGGTCACGAACCATGCGGCTTTTTTTGCGAGCATCGCGGACGGCGGGCCACCCGCGGCTGCAACGCGCGTCAGGCCGGCTTCTTCTTGACGCCGCCGAGCTTGCGCGTGATGTAGTACTGCTGCGCGATCGACAGCACGTTGTTCACGACGTAGTACAGCACGAGACCCGCCGGGAAGAAGAAGAACATCACCGAGAACGCGATCGGCATGAACTTCATCATCTTCGCCTGGACCGGGTCCGGCGGCGTCGGGTTCAGGCTCGTCTGCACGAACATCGACACGGCCATCAGCACCGGCAGGATGAAGAACGGATCGCGTTGCGACAGGTCGTGAATCCACAGAATCCACGGTGCGCCGCGCATTTCCACCGACGCGAGCAGCACCCAGTACAGCGAGATGAACACCGGGATCTGGATCACGACCGGCAGGCAGCCGCCGAACGGATTGACCTTCTCGGTCTTGTACAACTCCATCAGCGCGGCGTTCATCTTCTGCGGATCGCTCTTGAAGCGTTCGCGCAGCGCCTGCATGCGCGGCGTGATTTCCTTCATCCGCGCCATCGACTTGTAGCTCGCAGCCGACAGCGGGAAGAACACGGCCTTGATCAGCACCGTCAGCAGCACGATCGCCCAGCCCCAGTTGCCGACATAGCCGTGGATCTTCTCGAGCAGCCAGAACAGCGGCTTCGCGATGATCGTCACCCAGCCGTAGTCCTTCACGAGCTCCAGGCCCGGCGCGATGCCTTCGAGCATGCGCTCTTCTTCCGGACCGGCGAACAGGCGCGCCTGCACGTCGGCCGACTGGCCCGGCGCGATCGCGGCGACCGGCTGCTTCACGCCGACGCGGTACAGCGCCGGATCGATCTTTTCAGCGTAGATGTCGCGCTTCGCGCCCTGCTGCGGGATCCACGCCGACGCGAAGTAGTGCTGCACCATCGCGACCCAGCCGTTGTCCGCGGACTTCTCGAAGTTCGCCTTGTTCTTGTCGAGGTCGCTGAAGTCGATCTTCTGGAAGTGCTTCGCGTCCGTGTAGACCGCCGGCCCGAGGAACGTGTGCGAGAACATCGGCGTTTCGACGGCCGTGTTGTCGCGAACGAGTTCCATGTAGACCGTCGGCGTGACGGGCGCCGTGCCGACGTTGTCGATCTTGGTGTCGACGCCGATCACGTAGCTGCCGCGCGTGAACGTGTAGGTCTTCACGACCTTCACGCCGCCCTTCACCGGCGATTCGAACGACAGCTTCAGCGTGTTCTGGTCGCCCGTCAGCGACGTCGAGCCGGGGTTCAGCTGCGTGTAGACGTCGTTGTGGTTCGGGAAATCGCCGCCGAGCAGGCCCGTGCGTGCGAGATACGTGTGGCCGGCCGTGTGGTCGAACAGCGTGATGTACAGGTCGGGCTGCTTGCCGTCGCCCTGCTTCTTCAGCGTCAGCTTCGCGAGCGTGCCGCCGCGCGTGTCGATTTCGCCGTCGTACACGTCGGTCGAGAACTTCACGAGCTGCGCCTGCGCGGCCGGGGCCGTCGTCGACGGTGCGGCGCCGGCTGCGGCGGCAGGCACGTCACCTGCGGTCGTCGTCGCGCCCGTGCCCGATGCGCCGCCGGCAGCGGCCGGAGCCGTGTGCGTGGCGCTCGGGAAGAACATCGACGGGCGTCCATGGTCCCGCTGCCAGTTGTCGTACAGCATGACAGCTGACATGAAGAAGATCACCCATAGGACGGTGCGTTTGATATCCATGCGTTGTCTCAGAGTCGATGGGACCGCGCGTCGGCTTCGCCGCGAGCGCGAGTGTCGGAGTTGGGCGGCGGGACGAGGTCGATGCCGCCCGCGGAAAACGGGTGGCACCGGCACACGCGCCTGACGGCGAGATACGTGCCGCGCGCGGCGCCATGATACTGGATTGCCTCGCGCGCGTAATCCGAACAGGAAGGATAAAAACGGCAACGGTTGCCGAGCATCGGGCTCACGGCAACCTTGTAGAAGCGCAGCAAGGCGATCAATACCGTTTTCATACCTTGGGCGGCGCCGTACGACGCCGCGTCAAAACCGGCCGGGCGGGCGCGAACGCCGCGCGGGGCACGGATGCGTCACTCGGACGCGGGCTTCGACGCACGGCGGGCGATTTCCCGGACTGCCCTGTCGAGCAGCTCGCGGATCTCGGCCGCGCACATCGCCGCGAGCGGGGCGGAAGCCGCGCTCGGCAGCGCTTTCTTGTCGAAGCGCGTGTGCTGCCGCAGCAGCAGGTCGTAACCGGCGAATTCGGCGCGGCGCAGGCGAAACTGATCGCGCGCCAGCCGCTTCACGAGGTTACGGGTGACCGCTCGCGGCGCATACTTCTTGCCGATGACGAGCCCCAGGCGTGCGGGCTGACCGGTCGGCTTGCCGTAAATCACGAAGTGCGCGGAGCGCCGCCAGGGGCGCAAACGAAAAACGGATGAAAATTCATCCGTTTTCAGAAGTCGCGCAGCTTTCGGGAAGGCGGCTTTCGTCTGCGACGGATTCGCACCCGGCTCGACGGCACCTTCCGCAGGACTGCGGACGGCGGACACAGCGCGCAACCTGCCTTAGATGGCGAGGCGCTTGCGGCCCTTCGCGCGGCGAGCGTTGATGACCTTGCGGCCACCTGCCGTCTTCATGCGGACACGGAAGCCATGGGTGCGCTTGCGGCGCGTCACGGACGGTTGGTAAGTACGTTTCATGATGTTCTCACTTGTTCGAGAATGTCGAAATTTCAGGGGACCGCGTGCCCTTAACCGGAGGCATTCGGGCGAACGCAATCGCCGGGAATACAGGATTGGTTTTCGCGGAACCCGCTATTTAAACCGTTTTTCTCTTGACGGTCAATACTTTACGAGTCGTCCGCCTGTGCCGGCCCGCGCCGATCCGGCCCCGCGACCCACACAACCGGCCTGTGGATAAGTCCCGCTGTGGCCGCGTTTGGCGTTAGAATCTCGCCTTATCTCCAAGAATCCCGCACGCCGCTTCGGCTCGCGCCTGCCCCTCCAACACTGTGACGCAGGCGTCCGAGGCACGCTCGCACGACCGCTTCGGGCCTTGTTGCGCAACCGCGACAAGGGCGCCGGCGAGCCGCGCTGTGCACGCAAAAAACGACAGTTACTTGATGAACGATTTCTGGCAACACTGTTCCGCACTGCTGGAGCGCGAGCTGACGCCCCAGCAGTACGTGACGTGGATCAAACCCTTGGCCCCGGTGGCCTTCGATGCGTCGGCGAACACGCTGTCCATCGCCGCGCCGAACCGCTTCAAGCTGGACTGGGTCAAGAGCCAGTTTTCGGGCCGGATCGCCGATCTGGCCCGCGAATTCTGGAACACGCCGATCGAAGTCCAGTTCGTCCTCGATCCGAAGGCCGGGATGCGCAGCGCCCCCGCGGGTGCCGCACCGGCCGCCCCGCGTGCACCGCTGGCGCCGAGCGGCCCCGCCGCGACGGTCGCCGCGATCGCCGCCAACCTGACCGCGAATGCTTCCGCTGCGCCCGCCGCGCCGGCCGACGTGCCGATGACGCCGTCGGTGGCCGCCGCGCACCACCTGAACGCCGACGACGCCGACATCGACCTGCCGAGCCTGCCCGCGCACGAAGCGGCGGCCGGCCGCCGCACGTGGCGTCCGGGCCCGGGCGCCGCGCCCGCGAACGGCGGCGAAGCCGATTCGATGTACGAACGTTCGAAGCTGAACCCGGTGCTCACGTTCGACAACTTCGTCACCGGTAAGGCGAACCAGCTCGCGCGCGCCGCCGCGATCCAGGTCGCGGACAACCCCGGCATCTCGTACAACCCGCTGTTCCTGTACGGCGGCGTCGGCCTCGGCAAGACCCACCTGATCCACGCGATCGGCAACCAGCTGCTGCTCGACAAGGCCGGCGCGCGCATCCGCTACATCCACGCCGAGCAATACGTGTCGGACGTGGTGAAGGCGTACCAGCGCAAGGCGTTCGACGACTTCAAGCGCTACTACCATTCGCTCGACCTGCTGTTGATCGACGATATCCAGTTCTTCTCCGGCAAGTCGCGCACGCAAGAGGAATTCTTCTACGCGTTCGAGGCGCTGGTCGCGAACAAGGCGCAGGTGATCATCACCAGCGACACGTATCCGAAGGAAATCTCGGGCATCGACGATCGCCTGATCTCGCGCTTCGACTCCGGCCTCACCGTCGCGATCGAGCCGCCCGAGCTGGAAATGCGCGTCGCGATCCTGATGCGCAAGGCGCAGTCCGAAGGCGTGAACCTGTCGGAGGACGTCGCGTTCTTCGTCGCGAAGCACCTGCGCTCGAACGTGCGCGAGCTCGAAGGCGCGCTGCGCAAGATCCTCGCGTATTCGAAGTTCCACGGCCGCGAGATCTCGATCGAGCTGACCAAGGAAGCGCTGAAGGACCTGCTGACCGTGCAGAACCGGCAGATTTCGGTCGAGAACATCCAGAAGACCGTCGCCGACTTCTACAACATCAAGGTCGCCGACATGTATTCGAAGAAGCGTCCCGCGAACATCGCGCGGCCGCGGCAGATTGCGATGTACCTGGCGAAGGAACTCACGCAGAAGAGCCTGCCGGAAATCGGCGAGCTGTTCGGCGGGCGCGATCACACCACCGTGCTGCACGCGGTGCGCAAGATCGCCGACGAGCGCAGCAAGGACGCGCAGCTCAACCACGAGCTGCACGTGCTGGAACAGACGCTGAAGGGCTGAGCGCGCGCGCCGCGCTTGATAATTCGGCCTCCGCCCCAATTTAAGGGGGGCGGTTCGGTTTTGAGGCACAATACTGGTTTGACCGCCCCGGTGGTGGCGGGCCAAGAGCCCGGCCGGCGGGGCGCTGCGAGGCTGCTGCGCTGCAGGCCGTTACTCAACGAAGGAACTCTATGCAACTGGTCAAGACCGAACGAGACACCCTCCTCAGGCCGCTGCAAACGGTCAGCGGCATCGTCGAACGCCGCCATACGTTGCCGATCCTCGCCAACCTGCTGATCACCAAGAACGGCCCGGACGTTTCATTCCTGTCGACCGACCTGGAGCTGCAGATCACCACGCGCGCCGATTTCGGCGTCGGCGGCGACCAGATCGCGACCACCGTCGCGGCCCGCAAGCTGCTCGACATCCTGCGTGCGATGCCTGACGGCCAGGTCACGCTGTCGCTCGCCGACAAGCGCCTCACCGTCCAATCGGGCAAGAGCCGCTTCGCGCTGCAGACGCTGGCGGCCGACGAGTTCCCGACCGTCGCGCAGGCGAAGGATTTCGGCGCCACGCTGACCGTCCCGCAGAAGTCGTTCCGCCAGCTGCTCGGCATGGTGCACTTCGCGATGGCGCAGCAGGACATCCGCTACTACCTGAACGGCATGCTGCTCGTCGTCGACGGCGACCAGCTGATGGCCGTGGCCACCGACGGCCACCGCCTCGCGTTCTCGTCGATGAAGCTCGAAGGCGGCACGTTCGGCCGCCAGGAAGTCATCGTGCCGCGCAAGACGATTCTCGAGCTGCAGCGCCTGCTCGAGGACATCGACGACACCGTCACCATCGACATCGCGCAGACCCAGGCCAAGTTCACGTTCGGCCAGGTCGAGCTCGTGTCGAAACTCGTCGAGGGCAAGTTCCCCGACTTCCAGCGCGTGATCCCGAAGGCGCACAAGAACACGTTCGAGATCGGCCGTGAAGAACTGCAGCGTTCGCTGCAGCGCGCGGCGATCCTGACCTCGGACAAGTTCAAGGGCGTGCGCTGCATCATCGCGCCGGGCCAGCTGAAGATCATGTCGACCAACGCCGATCAGGAAGAGGCGCAGGAAGAACTCGAAATCGCCTACCAGGGCGATACCGTCGACATCGGCTTCAACGTCACGTATCTGCTCGACGTGCTCGCGAACCTGAAGGTCGACACCGTGCAGGTGAGCCTCGGCGACGCCAGCTCGAGCGCGCTGATCACCGTGCCCGAGAACGACGAGTTCAAGTATGTCGTGATGCCGATGCGCATCTGACGCGCTCGACATCGCGACACACACCAGGGGGCGGCAAGCCCCTTTGGCGTTTTTATGGCGAACTGACAACCCGTCCCTTTGGTGCCTTTTCGGCACCTGGGGCGGGCCAGGAAACTGGAGCGGCCCGGCGATTTCTCGCTGAAACGCACCGCGCCGCCACGAGAGTGGCCCCGCAGAACCGGAAGATATCCATGAGTGAACAGCACAATTCGCAACCCGATAACAGCAGCTACGGCGCCTCGTCGATCCAGATCCTCGAAGGTCTGGAAGCGGTGCGCAAGCGCCCCGGGATGTACATCGGCGACACGTCGGACGGCACCGGTCTGCACCACCTCGTGTTCGAGGTGCTCGACAACTCGATCGACGAAGCGTTGGCCGGGTACTGCAACGACATCCACGTGACGATTCACGCCGACAACTCGATTTCCGTGACCGACAACGGCCGCGGGATTCCGACCGACGTGAAGATGAACGACAAGCACGAGCCGAAGCGCAGCGCCGCCGAGATCGTGATGACCGAGCTGCACGCCGGCGGCAAGTTCGACCAGAACAGCTACAAGGTGTCGGGCGGCCTGCACGGCGTGGGCGTGTCGTGCGTGAACGCGCTGTCGAGCTGGCTGCGCCTCACCGTGCGCCGCGACGGCAAGAAGCGTTTCATGGAGTTCCACCGCGGCGTCGCGCAGGATCGCGTGATCGAGGTCGTGGACGGCGTGGAAGTGTCGCCGATGCTCGTGACCGGCGACACCGAGAACCGCGGCACCGAAGTGCACTTCATGGCCGACCCGACCATTTTCGGCACGGTCGAGTATCACTACGACATCCTCGCGAAGCGGATGCGCGAGCTTTCGTTCCTGAACAACGGCGTGCGGATTCGCCTCACCGACCTGCGTTCGGGCAAGGAAGACGATTTCGCGTTCGCCGGCGGTGTGAAGGGCTTCGTCGAGTTCATCAACAAGACCAAGAGCACGCTGCACCCGACCGTGTTCTTCGCCAACGGCGAGAAGGACGGCGTGGGCGTCGAAGTCGCGATGCAGTGGAACGACAGCTACAACGAGAACGTGCTGTGCTTCACGAACAACATTCCGCAGCGCGACGGCGGCACGCACCTGACCGGCCTGCGGGCCGCGATGACGCGCGTCATCAACAAGTACATCACCGACAACGAAATCGCGAAGAAGGCGAAGGTCGAGACGACCGGCGACGACATGCGCGAAGGGTTGTCGTGCGTGCTCTCCGTGAAGGTGCCGGAGCCGAAGTTCAGCTCGCAGACGAAGGACAAGCTGGTTTCTTCCGAGGTTCGTGCGCCGGTTGAGGAAGTTGTGGCGAAGGCGCTGGAAGAGTTCCTGCTCGAAACGCCGATCGACGCGAAGATCATCTGCGGGAAGATCGTCGAAGCGGCTCGGGCTCGTGATGCTGCTCGGAAGGCGCGTGAGATGACGCGTCGGAAGGGTGTGCTCGACGGCGTCGGCCTGCCCGGCAAGCTCGCGGACTGCCAGGAGAAAGATCCGGCGAAGTGCGAAATCTACATCGTCGAGGGTGACTCGGCTGGTGGGTCGGCCAAGCAAGGGCGTGATCGCAAGTTCCAGGCGATCCTGCCGCTGCGCGGCAAGGTGCTGAACGTCGAGAAGGCCCGCTACGACAAGCTGCTGTCGTCGGAGCAGATCGTCACGCTCGTGACCGCGCTTGGGTGCGGGATCGGCAAGGAAGACTACAACCTCGAGAAGCTCCGCTATCACCGCATCATCATCATGACCGACGCGGACGTCGACGGTGCGCACATCCGGACGCTGCTGCTCACGTTCCTGTATCGCCAGATGCCGGACATGATCGAACGCGGGTACGTGTATATCGCGCAGCCGCCGCTTTACAAGATCAAGGCGGGCAAGGACGAGCGGTATCTGAAGGACGACGTGGAGCTCAACGCGCACATGCTGCGGTTGGCGCTGCAAGGCTCGGAGCTGGTGCCGGGTGAGAATGCGGCGGCGATTTCGGGTGATGCGCTTGGGGAGCTGGCGCGGTCGTATCTGCTGTCGCAGAGCGTGATCGAGCGGTTGAGCCGGTTGTATGACCCGGCCGCGCTGGAAGCGGTCATGGATGGGGTGGTGATCGATCTCTCCAGCGAGGAGTCGACCGAGGCTTCGGCGAAGGCGCTGCACGCGGCGTTGCATGATGAAGCGCTGAAGAACGAAGTGCGGGTGGTGCCTTCGTATGACGCTGTTCGCGAACAGCGGGCGCTGCATGTCGAGCGGACGCATCACGGCAACGTGCGGGTTTCGGTCATCGACCAGGAATTCCAGCACACGGCGGATTATCAGCAGCTCGTGACGACGGCGAATACGTTCAAGGGGCTTATTGGGGAAGGTGCGGTCATCAAGCGCGGTGAGCGCAGCATGGCCGTGGCGGACTTCAAGAGCGCGATGAAGTGGCTACTGGCGGATGCTGAGCGGAACGTGTCGAAGCAACGCTATAAGGGCCTCGGCGAGATGAACCCCGAGCAGCTGTGGGAAACGACGATGGATCCGGCCGTGCGGCGTCTGCTGCGTGTGCAGATCGAGGATGCGATTGCTGCGGATGGGATCTTTACTACCCTCATGGGGGATGATGTCGAGCCGCGGCGGGCGTTTATCGAGTCAAATGCGTTGCGGGCGGGGAATATTGATGTTTGAGGCCGTAAAAGGCAACGCTCTAGTATTTCCGAAACCCCGCGGCCCCGAAGGCCGCGGGGTTTTTTGTTGCCTTCCGTGATCGCGAATTTCGCGAATCCAATAGATTGCACGTTAGGTTTCGTTCAGGCGTACCGGCATTGTCACGCTCGCAACCAGATATGCGGATATCCAAAATTCGGTGAAAATCTGGCGTCCATCACGAGTGGCCAAGTAAAGCTGTGATATTTAGGTGTCTGGTCGATTTTTTGTATGCCAATAGCCAAATGAAACCGCGTTGAAACGTGGATCAAATAAGTAGTGTAGTGTTCGAGGTGAATAAAACGCGTCACATTGAGGTGAACACCATGTACACGGATCAGACGTCTGCAGAGCAGAATGCTTGGGGTGAGCGAGGCCTGTTTCTTATGCGCGAATTGCTCCCGTTCATGGGGCAATTCGCGCAATCTCGTGGGTTGGCGGCGCATGAGCGCATCAGCCTGGGCATGCTACTTAGTGCCGCCGCTCGCTCCAGCGAGAGTGCGTTCTTTCTAATAGCCTATGGGCAACTTTGGGATGCCGAAGTTGTTGTCCGATCAGTTTTTGAGGCATCGCTTAAATTCGCGTTTATCGTTCAGACTCGCGAAGATTTTCCGCAAAGATTCAGGGAGTACACGGAGGATCAACGCGAACTTGCACTCATGAAGGATGATCAAAAGGCAAGAGATTTATTGGCCAACCTCCGCAACCCAGAGGCAGACCAATGGAGACCCATTCGCGACATGGTTCTTCCGGATGCTACACGAGACGAACTGCGAATGCGATACGACAAAGCCACTCGCCGTGCGATGGATACCCGTTGGGGATACGCTGGACTTTTAGATTCCCTAAGTAGGAGTGGGGATCCTTTCTATCAAGGATTCTCTGGAGGATTATCCTATTCCTATGCGGTGGCTAGCCACATACATCACGCTGACTATGTGGGCGTCTCTATCGCAATGGATCGTGAAGTGCGCCCCCCCGAGCGACGTGATTTAGCGCATACAGTGCATTTGATGCGTCTTATTTCGGACTGCCTCACGTGCTTTAATATTCGGCTGAGAGCAGCTTATCGTTTCGCTGGTTGCGATACTTCGCCACTGGAAGAAGTAGACCTTAAGATCGAGGAATTCAAATCCGGCATGAAATCGACCTATGAGCACTGGTTGAAAATCGAATACGGACTTTCGCCAGATTTTTCGGAACACAACATGGCGTGAGCGTGACAACCTGGAAATTTTAACCGATGATTCACCCTACTAATCAATTTGTAAAATTTGAGATTTAATTTCGATTGCAATCCTTTTCCCAGTTAACTCGATTTTCTGCCTTGTTGAGAGTTCACACTCCCACGCAACGAGAACCTTCCACCCTAGCTCGTTAAGTTGTGCAGAAACACGCTTGTCTCTATCGATATTTTTCTTGAATTTCTCCATCCAGAATTGCGTGTTGCTCTTGGGAATGGTGGCAATACTGCACCCAGTATGTTGATGCCAGAAACAACCATGGACAAATACAACAGTCTTGTAACGTGGAAATACTAAGTCAGGTTTTCCTGGAAGACCGGCACCGTGAAGGCGGAAGCGTAACCCTAGTCGGTGCAGGGCCCTCCTCAGTGCCAGCTCGGGCTGGGTGTCCCTCCCTCGGATCAGGGACATCCTTTTCGAGCGCTCTCTGGGAGAAAGGAAATCGACCATCGTATTGTCTTATGTATTCGTGGGGGCAACCTTCGACAGTTCGTAGAATGGCGTCCCCCTAATGAATTCCCCAGCGACGTCATGCGTCTTATAAAGACACTCGTGCAGACCCAGCGCCTTGATACGCTCAGCAGCCTGTTGCAAGGCGGCCGTATCGCTCAGACCAAGCGGCCCGAGATCCTTCCCGGATAGGTTCGGTACCTTGTGCAGAAACCATGTGAGCAACATCTCACGGTAGTCCGTGGCCCCGGCCTTGAAATGACTAAGGTACTGGGATGCAAGGATAACGCCCATGCCGAATTCACGCCCCTGCAGCAACACTTTCCGCAAGACATCAAACTCGTATTGCATGATGTTGTCCGCTTCGTCCACGAGAAGCATTGAATCCACAACTCGCATGTCCCCGTTCATCCCAAGAAACGGACGCTTCGGGACCTTTAGCATGCGCTCATAGAAGACGTTGAGCATGATTGCAACCAACATATTCTTGGTACGATCATCCTGACCAAGGTCGTTCAACGCAATGACCACGACCCCCCTCAGGAATTCGTCTGATTTGGTAATCGTGGCTCGGTCCTCGGCGAACAGCTCCATGTCGATGATGTCGCCAAGGATGCCTGAAAGAGAATCAACGCCACCTTTCAGAGCCGCCACATAGTTACGATGAACATCGTGGATTGTTGGATACGTTCCGTCCGCGTACGTCTTGTAAGCATCCTTGATCGCGTTCTTCAGCCTGTCGCGTTGCACTGGCCCAATTCCGGGATAGATTTTGTCCAACACATCTGCAAAGAAACGATAGCGCTCAAGCCAAGGGCTAACTGCTTGTGATGACGCAGATAGGTCAAACAAGTTTAATGGTAAGTTATGCGGCTTGATCACGCGTGCGCCAGTGGCCACAACGAAATCCTTGGCACTATAGTCCTTCTTGTAGTCGAAAATGAGGACATTGGGTCTAACGCCCCTATTCCCACCCTCGCCATTGGCGATTTGATATACAAGTGACTTCAGCAGCTGGGTCTTGCCCGTACCAAGATCGCCTACGACGCCCATGTTCATTTGGTTGAGCGCTGTGTTACCTAGATTGAGGTGACGGACTTGAGGCCGAAAGCCATCTAGAGTGGCCCCGACTATCAAGTCCAGCCCCGTTTGGCTGGAACCATCAGTTACGTCCTGAGCTGCTGCCACAGACATTTCCTTGGGTACAAGCGCCTGAGGCTTTTCCAATTCGGTGGCACTGAATTTCTGCTGTTGGCCTGTGACGCCATCACGTCTTGTCACAGGTGTCATCGTCGGCGCATCTTCCGGCGCAAGGTCTGCTTTCGTGGGCTCTACCGTCGGAGGCCGTTGTGTAAGCGTGGCGGCATCAGCACTCACCGTTGACGGCAGCAGACTCCAATCGGACAAGGTGTCCCTCATCAACTGGTATAAAGCACTCGCCCGACTACGAACAATAAGGCTCGCGTCTTTCTGCGACAGCTCAATCGTCTCGGAGAAGCCATCGTTATCGGTGTCGCGTGGACCACTATTAGCGGTCCCGTCGATTACGATCAATCGCCCATGGTCATCTATTTCCACAGCCATCTCAGAAGAGAGAATTGCCTCCATGACCTTGGATTGCAAGCCAGACCATTCGCTAGCACGACCACTTTCCGCCAAATGCTGGCTGTATACGCGGAAACCATATCCAATCATCGAAACAATCAAGTTCTGGTATGCCAACCGCCAAAGCAACATTTCCTGATCATCGGAATAAACTTGCCGCAATGCATGCAACAAGTTGGACAGAGACCTTGCCTGTCCTAACGCTTCCTGGCGCAGTCCAACAGTCATCTGCTCATCGCCACCACGATTCTTCACTTCTATCGGGGTTAACTTACATCTGACAGACGAATCGCTGATCACCAGGCCAACCACGAACAGATCCGGTCGCTGCATGCTTGGTTTCTTGATGGCCCTCCCAAGATCATCTAGATAGCGCTGGAATGGGTCGACCGGGATCACCAGGGTGATCTGGTGCTCACCATCGTTTTCTACCCATGGATGCAACAAGCCATCGATCCCGCCGGACGCCCTGAAGCTATCCTGTAACAATCGGGTTGCAACAAACAGGCCTAGTTCCCCAGCGGCTCCGGAATTGCCAGCTGATAGTCCACGCACGGTTGGGATGCCACGGCGTGCGACTTCCTGAACGATGGCTGACAATTGCTCACGCGAGAGATCACCACATTCTGGCAAGCGCTTTAGCACTATCCGCATCGTCTCGATATCCAAATCACTGATACTCGAGAGCAGGTAATAGCCGTTGCTATCGCCAGACCTACCAGAATACGACGGCAGCTCATAGTCCCAAAGGTAAGTACCTTTAAGCCAATTGCCAAGGAAGCAGGCAGGATCCACCGCCGAGGAGGAAACAGCCACAAATTCCGCCTTTTCCAACGACTTCTTGACTGCATTGATGCTGGGCGCAAAGACATAGCCCATCGGACTCGATGCCCAGCCTTCTAGCCTAGCAATTGCCTTTGCCGTATTGTCTGCGATGCCATCGCCGGATATACATGCCGGGCCTGCGACGCGTGATTCACAGAGGAATTGGCCACCACCGGTTTTTTGTTGTTCTCTGATCCTTGCCCGAACCAAACCGCCCACACCAAGCGGAGACGACAGCTTTGTTGGCAAGGCAGCGGCATTCGAGGTCTCCAGTTGCGCAATGATGGCGAGATCGTGCGAATCGGTCGACTCAGGGGCCGAATACCATTGAAAGGCATTGGAGGTGTCCTCTGCCAGATTCGCGACCTCTGCATCGTCCGGGCGCGCGTCCTCGCCCCTTTCGTCGAACACATGGACTTCACTCGCGCTAATACTTAGCACGCTGCGACGGCTGCTACTCTCGTCTGAAAAATGCGCACGCCCCCAAGACAAGATGCCTTCATTACAAGCGTTGTTTTGGCCAGCCGCACTGGAAACCAACACACCTATGACCGGCTTGGCAACCAGCATCTCGCAGATATCATCCATCGCACGATGAACCTGTGAAACACTAAAACCGCTTGAGATGCCACCAACCAACAGCCCCATCTCGCGGTCAAGTGGGGCTGATGCTCCCGACCTGGCCAATCGATCCAATCGGCTCGTGTTCCAGAGAATTCCCCAGTAATCGGAGCTGCACTCCACCGAGAAATACACGACATCATGCATACCCCCGGTGGCGTCACGCAGCGGCAGCACGATGGCGTCCGGCACGCAGTCCGAGTCCATGATGGTGGCCGCCGGGCAGGGCAGCTTTCTAGATGCCAAATACATCGCACGTTGCGCGAGGCATTGCCAGGCGAACCGGATCGGGTGGAGGGGCGAAACAATAATCGCGGTCGGGATTTGCTCCAGCGTTACACGATCGCTTTCCAGTCGCATCACTAGGCCGATGTCGCACCAGCACGCTTCCGTTGGTGACGACGAGAGCCAATCAAGGTAGGACCGGATATAAGCATCTACCGCAGACTCAAACTGCTTATCGGTCACTAGCAATTCACCGAGGTTGGCAGATTCGACCAGATCATTTCCGTCCTTCCCGCGTACCTTGGCGGCAATCAACTTCCTCGCAGCGACGAAGGCCTCTGGCGGCTGCATCTCAGCTGGCACTGGCCGGGGATCGTTTAAGAACCTGCCTGCAGAAAAGATCGTGTCCTCGGGTGAAGACCATTCGCGCCGACGCCATTCGGACGCATAGTCTGGTGCAAGTACGAAAGGATAGTAAGAGCGCCCAACGCGGGCCTCGTCCAGCATCCATCCCTGTAATTGCGCGCTGCGCGCCTGACTGTTCGCATGCACCGCTCGCGGTACACGCCCACCATCACGTCTGGAATTGCGCGCCAAATGGAACTCAAAGTAACTGTTGCACTCCTCCGCGTCGGATTCATCGGCTAGCAGGCAGATGCGGAATTTTTCCGTCTTGGATACGCCCGGGCGTTGTACCTCGAATTCATAGATTCGCTCGCCGCCGGCCTCCACCTCCATACCATACTCGCCGTCGGCCACACGCCCAATCCGCGCAGGCTCGATATTGTCATCGCCATTGATGCCTTGAGCTTCCTCGGAAACAATCTCTACACCTGGACGGGTATAGATATCCAGATAGTGGCGCCCAACCCCAGACATCTCCAACGTCGTCTCGATGGGCTTTCCAGAGGCAAGTTTCGGCACCTTCGCCTTGTTTGCCGTACGTGAACAAACAACCAGCCCCGGCTCCCAAGAGGCCAATGAAATCAGCTTGGCAGTGGTTTTTCCCCCGCCGTGGCCAATTGCCTCTACAACATACTTCACGGGGGTCTTGTGCGAGGGGATTGCGTCGTCCGCAAGCTCCAACACGTCCCTTCCAACCAGAATCCATTCCTTTCTGTTTGCAGCGCCGCCTGGCGCATCTCTGACTACGCGGACTCGCACGTCTCCCGTGCCCTCTGGCACCTGCACTCGGATCTGAATACAAGCGACATCGCGCACCACAGGCACGAAGCCTTTCATCTGAAACGCCAGCGGGTTCACACAGGAAACTTCTATCTCGGTGGTAGCCACCGCCTCTTCCAGCAGGGACTCCCATCTTTGAAGCGTCAGCGTCCGCCACCAGTCTGGCGCCGGGTTGATTTCGTCCGGCGCATAGAAAAATGGCATCGAGTACTTTAGCGAGGTGACAACCTCACATTTGTGGCGCATATGCCTTAGGAAGGCATCTAAATAATTAACTTCCGCTTCGTTCTGTGCACGATCCTTAAGCTGCTGAATGGCACTGCGTAAATCGGCGCTTTCGAATTTGTCAACCAACGCCTTAATAATGGAGACTTTACGCTCGAAATCTACCTTCTCGTCCTCTGACGGAGGAAATCCCGCTGCCAAACTGACGCGGGCGTCCAATGACATGCCCGAGTCACGCAGTTCCCAAAGCCGCTCGATGACACACCATGCGCTGGCCTTGCTTACGTCATGCTGGTCGACAGCGTCCGCTGCCAACACAGCTTCATAGATTAGTTGGATTGCGTGCTCAAGTTGCGCTGGATCGCCAACACCCAGTCCGTCCCTCACCATTTCTTGGATGAAAGGGTCATTCCACCAGTTAGAAATTAGACTGCCGCCTTCGTTACTAGCCGAGGCGACGCCAAATGCCTTGCGGGTGGATTCATGAGTGTCGCTGGCCTGCCCACCCGGGGCGACCAGTGTCAGGAAGACGCCACAGTTATGGGCGTTACGGATGCTTGCCAATTCGTGGAACGAGCTCAGTCCTGATCGATTGACCCTTGCCACAATGGCGTCTTCTGGCACATTCTCGACCTGAAGCACGACCGGATAAGAAATTTCCGTACCATCAGCGGTTTTTGCGGTAAGTAGCCTGCCATCACCGGCAAGCAACTCAAACATATCCCTGAGCATGGCCGGCGGCGGTGCGCAAAACACAGCGCGACACTCCCTATGTGCACCACTGAGGGACATGATTTCCGCGGCCATCCGCTCCTTGACCCACGCGGCCATTGCATGTGCGAGCTTGCTCAAGACACCACCAATTTCAGTTAGCAAAAGGGGGAACCAACAACATGCCGCTTTCTGCGTCCGGGCTATCCAGGACCAAACTCAGCATTCTTAATTGGCGCCCAAGTTCACTATCGTTCAGGCCATGAAGGTCGAATTCGATACCATACGAAGCCAAATGCATAGCGAGTCGCTGCACTGAGCGAGGCCCATTTACCTCGTGCAAACAACAATGAGCCATAGCCAGAACCGATGCCGGTCCGAGCGTTAGAAACCAAGGAGCATTCCGAGCTCGCCCGCGCTTTCTTAGGAAATACCCCTGATCGTATCCGCGAAGTGTCTCGTCCATCGTCTGGCGCTGACCAAGCGTGTATAGAGCGAATTCCATTAAATTGGCGCCAACACCTTTCTTGCAGGCGATAGTGCGAATTTCTCGGTCATGTAGTTCATGGTATGAGTCCATGATCCCTGCATTCGTAAGTCTCTCCCTTTGCGCCCTGATCGTCCCAAGGAATGCAAGGATTTCCGCCACAGAGTTTAGGTTGGTGACAGGTACCCCCATGTCCTCAAGTGCCCAAAGTACCCGATTAAGGCCAAGGCGGGCGGATAGATACTTGGACGCATAGTCTCTAAGCGTCGGGTGTGCTGGATGACCAAACGAAAGCATCCGCCTTTTCACTGCAAGCATCTGCGAGACAACGTCCGCCTCGGAGGTTGGCACATTGGTAGCGGTCCCTTCCATAACTCCGCGAACAACCCTCCAGATTCGGTCACTTACATCACAAAGCCAAAGTACGTGACTAACAGTGCCTATCCTTAACACCGCCTCCAACAAACTAATCCATTGGCGACGGGTCATCGCAGCCTTCGCGCTGATAATGCCGCCCAAATCAGCCACGAATTGCTTGGCTGGATATTGAAACAAAGTACGATCCGTGGATGGCAATCCCTCGAGAAAAGGCAATGCATTGGATTGCCAACCGGAACTGCCAATTCGACGAAGCTCAAATTCTTCTTGGAGCCAGCATGCCCAAACATCGTCATTGGTGTCCACGCACAGCGCCTCGTGAAGACGCTGCCACACCTTCGTTGCAGCCTCATTGGACGATGCGCCTATCTGGATGATTCGCTTGACGAGTTGCCCTGGGTTCCAGGGGTTGCCACTCAACCTCGGAGCACCCGAATACAACGCCGTATCCGGCACCACGGGGGATAACGACATGAAGCGTTTCGAAGATTGCTGTGACACCTTCGGGCTTTGGACCAGGCGATCCAGGACAGTGCGCCAAGTATCTGGTTGGATAGCACCGTCCTTGCCTTCCTTCTTACTCGCCTTGTCGGCAGCTTTCCTTAGCTCGTCCCCCAGGCCTTTCACCTGTTTCTCCGTGACATCTTTAAAGCCAGATGCCCGGTAAAGCGAAGACAGTACTACTTCGCCTGTCGAAAATTCAGGTGCCGGGCGGATATTGAACACGGAATTTTCGAATACACGGTGCGACTCCTGCCACGGGGCATCGATGAATTCCTGCGCCGACATCAAGCCTTCTCCTTTTGAACGACGAACGTTCCAAAATTACGCACGATAACGTCGTCCCGAATTCCGAGGCGAATCTCACTTCCCTCGAGCGTCTCTTCGTTACGCACAACAGCGCCAGCCAACTTTGCACGTGTAGTATCCAAAAGCGCCACGACTGACCGAGGCAATGACGCTGGCACCATTCCCTTTCTCAATGACTTCGTTGCTTTGAACAGCTCATAGGTGAGAGCGATAGGTTGTGCTGCCGCGCCAGTGCCAACACTCAAAAACCGAACTGGAGATCTTGGCCTATTTCCGTCAGGTGGCATAGGCATGGGTCGGACTTTTTGTATATCGGTCGTCAACATCACTCTACGTTCTGGAGGAGGAAGCGGTTCGCCAAAGGTCGTATTCAAGCTAACGAGGAAACGCCGATCCTTGTTTAGCAGCCCCTCTACCTGTTGTGTTGCCAACTGGAGGGAAGAAATACTGCCATTGAGAATCTGACTGAATTCACCAAGAACATCCGAGTCCTTAGTTATGCCAGATCTTACCCCTATAGACCGGCGTGCGATCCGGCAGGCAATAAGCCTGATAAATGCCTGGATACGCTCGGCCACGGCTGATTTTCGCCGTCGAATGGATTCATCCGAGAGGTGACTGTCCGCTTCCTCAAGCACCTTGAGCAAATCAACCTCAAGGGCAGACAGGCTTTGATACTTCTGGAGATAAATCCGTGCCTCTTTGACGGACAGGCTGAATCGGCGGTCCATCTCCTCAAACTTGATCGTCGTATTGCCACTAACGGCGACTTCTAAATTAGGACTAGCAAAGGCAGGATCAAGATAGCTGCTCATCCCTACCAATTGCGTGCGTAAGGTGGAGATGGACTCCTTCCGTTTGTCGAGCGTCAGGAACTGTAGTAATCCGGCAAACGTTGGGTGCCCCTCCAGTTTCAGCTCCTTGATGTCATTTCTGAGTGCTGTGGCCTTCTCCACGGGCCACGTCCCGAAAAGCGCATGTTGATATTGCATGACAACCAGTTTGAATAGGCCGCGAATCCGCTTCGTTTGCGCCTTTTTCGGGTCTCGTTCCTTGGGAGACAACAACGACGCTGCCCAACTGCATGGCCTGTAGCCTCCACTGGCAGTCGATTGAGTATTTCCTGCAAGCAGGAAAGCGGTCAAAGAAAATAGATCACGAAAATTCCATCGCTTCCCGCTAGCCAGCTCGAACCAGCGCAGCACTCGAATGTACGAAGAGCGGTGCGGCTCGCCCGCGAGTAGCTTCCTGTTTGTACAGAATGGGCAGTGGATGCCCGCCTCGCAGTGCCCGAACTCTGGCCAGTCCTGCTCGTTGATGGCTACGTCTAGAATTTGGCGTGCAGCGGATGCTGAGACGTCTACCTCATCGACCAGCGACTCCACGTCCATCGGCCAAACCGCGAAGCCCGGGTACGCGTCCAGCGGCCAGCAATCTATTCCTTTGGCTCCGAGGGAAACGGATTGGACCACTTGCTTGATCAATTCACCTACACCCGACTCGCCCCGCTCAGTGGACAGGATCAAGGCGTCGTCCAACACCCCACGGTTTACGCAGGCCATGTATACATAGTCTGGGCGACCTTCTAGGAGTCGGCGAATGTCATTGCAAAGATGTTCGGCAGGAGTGGTTCTATCATCGCGCTCGCCCTCCGAGCCATCCTGGACAATGGCTATTTCCGAAATTTTACAGTGCCCCGGAAAGTTGGTCCTGCTCGCCCGAACAAGCCGCCCGGGCAATCCGTTTTTCCCTGAATAACTGGCAGCAAACTCTGCTCGCAAGGCACCACCAAGCTGCATCGCAGCATCAAGCTCTTCGATGGTGTACTCAATAGCTTCCGTCTTACCGTTACCAGGTCCACCGATTAGGAGCACGGCCTTTGGCGTCCCCTCCCTGCCGCTGGCAATATCTTGCGCCCAGTCAGACAACCGCTCGAGCAATCGGGTTTTGATCACCCTGCCAGATGGGCGACCACTCCCGACGTAGAAGAGCTTTTTGACGCCACCTGCCTTGTCCCCCGACCAATCTAACAATCCTTCAGGATATTTGTGCATTGCTTCCTCGGCGAGGCCAGTCACCCTCGCAGAAACCTTCTGGGACTCACGAGTATGGAAGAATGATTGCTGGTCGCTCAATCATTCCCGCTTACTCCTATACAGCAGCGACCGCCGGTTCTTGTTGGCTTGCCACGCAGGATCGACTACTTTGTGTTGACGCTTGTTCTAGCCTGTCAAGAATATAAACGACTGCGAGACCAATTGCCTCGGCGAGCAAGGGTGGAACCGCGTTGCCTACCTGCGTATACCGAGGGCATTCTTTTGTGCGCCGTTTCCCCCCGGTCGTGAACTTGCCTCGAAAGTGGAACCAGTCTGGGAAGCTTTGAAGTCTGGCGCTTTCCCGGACGGTTAATATCCTAGGCTCAAAATAGTGAAGCACGTCATCCGGCAATGTCGTAATCGTCGGGGCCGGTTCCCAAGGAGACATCGGAAAGATCCTATGCTTCTTGAGTCCGAATTTCGCCCGGCTTTTTTCGTTCATCCGAACGCCTTGTGCGCACTCTTTGATGATCTTCTTGAAGCGCGCCTTTACGTCGTCCCGGTGTCGCGCAAGACGCATACTATCCATGGTATCGCCTCGGCAATGTTTGTGCATCAGCCGCTGGTAATTTGTCTTCGGCCCACAATACACTGCCTCCTCGAATCCCTTAGGAGAAGCGGGATCCGTACATGATTGCTTGACCGTGTGGCAAACTAACAGGTCGGAAATCGCGTCTTCTACGGAAATCAGCTTGGTTTTTGGCAAACCATGTTTGACCAGCATTTCAACACGCATGGATTCGAGCACATCGAAAACATGCGTACCCTCCCGTTCAAGCTGGGATGCTAGATCCTTCTTAATTCCAAAAACTATTAGCCTGGAACGACGTTGAGGGACGCCAAAAAGAGATGCATCGACAATCTTACCGTAGACAGTGTAGTCAATATCTTCAAGACTTTTCTTTAACTTGTCATAAAACGATTCGGCCGCCTGTTCCCTTGCGCCATCGCTTCCCTTCTTGCTCGAGTGTGCAACCATCATTCCGGGTACATTCTCGAGAATCAAGATGTTCGGCTTGATGGCGCCCACGGTCTGTACGTATTTTTCGAAGAGCTGATTGCGTGGGTCGTCCTCTTGCCGCCGACCGGCAAAGCTGAATCCCTGGCATGGCGGACCTCCGGCAAGGACTTGGATGTCTCCTTGCAGTTTGACAAGGTTCGCGTAGTGCTTGCCTAACAGATCGTCTATTCCCCAGGCTCGCTGCTCTAACCAGGACGGCCATGCAAACTTACTTATGGGGACTTTCCTGTCACCAAGAAAATTCTCGGCGAAGGTCTCGAATGCCATGGGGTCACGCTCCGCGACGAAGCGCCCCTGGAGACCTGCCATGGACAGCCCTAGCGATAGGCCACCACAGCCCGAGAAGAGGTCAACGAATTTGTACTTGGGCATATCTTGGATGGTTTTCCCTGACTTTAGACTGTACGGCATACCTGCTCAGCATCTCCAAGGTTGCCAACAAAGGGGTCATGTTGTCCTGATAGGGCCATCCGGAAACGAAACCATATTTGACACAGGCCGCTGATTTTACATGGTTGCTCCTAGCCGATGCTAGCCGCCAGAATGGTAGGCGCCCCCAAGAAATACTGTTCATATATACAGTAAAAAGCACCCCGCGACAACCGTTGATTCATGCACCGAAACGTGGCGGGCCCTTGTCCTTACGAACTGCGTGGATCGCACGCGACCAAGAATGGCGCACCCCAAGTACCCTGAATCCGCAGCAGTCTGGAATATGCCAGATGGAAGAACCGCAAGGCGGTTGCGCAGGCACTTCGAACGATATGCGAGGCCATGCTATGACGTGGCGAGACAGGCGCTGTGAGACCGCCTCTGGAGCGAGAAATACCCGACCATCGTGTAATCGATGTAGCACGCTTGGTGCATGTCGTCCCGTTACTGGTGTTGCAGTCAAAAATCCAGCAGATCGTTTAGACGACAAACGCCATCGAAAGCTTGAGCATACAGTTGCGCAAGATCACCAAGGCTCGCGCCACTTCCCGAATGACGAAGCGACCATCAGGTGCTGGCCAAGCCCGTGCGCGCCACCTTCGACTGGATAGCTGCCGTGAATCAGTTTGCAATTCTGGCCGGCGAGCGCCTAGGCGTGCAGATAGCGGTTTGTTCAACTCCGCGCCCACAAAAAATGCGGACTGGGTCGTTCCATACCTATCCCGTTTGGCCATCCCTCGAATTTTCCATATTTCGAGATGCCCAGTTAGGTAGACTGAAACGGCGTCACCGCAAAAAAGCGCGGGCCGCATGGGCTGCCACCCATACGACCCGCTGACCACCGCCAACTCAGCAAAGGAGTCGGAAATGGCTAAGGCCAATCATAAGTCACGCCCCGTCGCAACGGAACGCTTCGTCACTGTTCAAGAGTCAGCGCGCCATCATTCCTTGTCTAGGGTTCTCCGTGCCATCAGAGCGCACCGGAAGCTGAACACGACGTATTTCCCGTGGATCAAAATCGCGGGAGTATGGCTTGAGGACGCGGGATTCGAGGCTGGAGAACGCGTCCGGATTACTGTCGAGGACAACATCACGCCGATGTGATCAGCGCATTGTCGATGGTGAGCGTCGCGGTCACTATCCGTCTGGAAGCTCGGTACCCGATGCTCCATACCGTTAGTAACTGTGACAAGCGACGATCGTTCTGAAACTGCAGCGAGCCAGTCACTCAGGTCCGCTGCCGTGTAGCCTTTCAGCACGAGCTGCGACGCTCACCAGACGCACGCACATTTCCGCCGCGCAAATGCAAAAACCCCCGCCTTTCGGGCGGGGGTTCCTGGCTTAGGGAGCCTGACGATTACCTACTTTCACACGGGAATCCGCACTATCATCGGCGTAGAGTCGTTTCACGGTCCTGTTCGGGATGGGAAGGGGTGGGACCGACTCGCTATGGTCATCAGGCA
>NZ_JAKWFH010000052.1:0-51029 GCF_029522185.1 Burkholderia sp. IO2
CGGCTCGCGCCGACACGCAGGCGCCCGCGGCCGCGGCTGGCCCTCGTCCGGACGAACCGCCATCGCCGACGGCGCCGGCCGGCGCGCCGGCCGCGTGCGTCGCGCCGCTGCCGGTGGGCAGTTGCGGCGAACGCGCGGGCGGCTGGTGGGGCGTGCTCACGCTGATCGTCACCGAGGCCGGGCTGTTCGGCTACCTGCTGTTCTGCTACTTCTACCTGCAGTCGCAATGGCCCGCGCCGTGGCCGCCCGAAGGGATGCCGAAGATCGGGCTCGCGGCCGTCAACACGGTCGTGCTGCTGTCGAGCAGCGTGTTCGTGTGGCTCGCCGAGCGCGCGGTGCGGGCCGGCCGCCAGGGGCGCGCGGTCGCGATGCTCGTCGTCGCGCTGGTGCTCGGCATCGCGTTCGCGCTGGTCCAGCTGCACGAATGGCGCGACCATCCGTACGGCCCGACCGCGCATCTGTACGGCAGCCTCTACTTCACGATCACCGGCTTCCACCTCGCGCACGTCGTGGCCGGCCTCGCGATCCTCGCGCTGCTCGCCGGCTGGACCGCCGCCGGTTTCTTCGGCCGCGAACGGCGCGTCGCGCTGACGGTCGGCGGGCTCTACTGGCACTTCGTCGACATCGTGTGGCTGTTCATCTTCACCGCGCTGTACGTGTCGCCGTTCTGGCTGAGGAGCACCGGATGAACGATGCACGACGCACGTGGACACCGCTGCTCGCGATCGCCGCCGGCCTGGTCGGCGCACCCGCGCTGTGGTTCGCGCAGATGCTGGTGTCCGAGACGCTCGCGTCCACCGCGTGCTATCCGCTCGGCGTCGCGCAAGCCGCGCCGCGCTGGGCGCACGTCGGCGTATGGCTTGCGCTGATCGCCGCGGGCGCGTTCGCGCTGGCCGCGGCCTGCGCGACGTGGCTCGCGCGCGCGTGGCGGCGCCGGCACGATGCCGATGCGCCGGCCGCGACGCGCGACGACAGTACCCGCTTTCTCGCGCGCTGCGGGATGCTCGCCGCGCTCGGCTTCGTGATCGGTCTCGTATTCACGGGGATCGTCACCGCTTTCGTGGGGCCTTGCAGTCCATGGCGCTGATCTCGCTCGCTTCGTTGCCGTTCCGCGTTCCGGGCCGCCGCGCGCGCGTCGCGTTCGCCGTTTGCGTCGCGCTGTGCGGATGCGACATGCAGCGCGACGACAATGCGGCCGCACCCGGCGATGCGGCCGACGCCGCGTCGGCGGCGGAAGCGCCCGAGCCCGCGTCGGGCTGGCGGTTCGTGCGGATCGGTGCGTCGGCGGCCGACGCAGCTGCGTCGATGTCCGCGCGCGTGAAGGACGACCGGCGGCTGTCACGCGAGCGGGATGCGTCAGTGGCAGATTCGACATCGCCCGCGGCATCCACCCCACCGCCCGACGCCGCTTCCGCTTCGACCGCCCGCCGCCCGGTCATCGCCGCGGCTGCCGCGAGCGCCGACGCCGCGACGCTCGCGCGCGGCCGCTACCTCGCGCTCGCCGGCGATTGCGCCGCGTGCCACGACGCGGCCGACCATACGCCGTACGCGGGCGGCCAGCCGGTGAATTCGCCGTTCGGGCCGATCTACGCGCCGAACATCACGCCGGACCCGACGCACGGGATCGGCCACTACACGCTGCGCCAGTTCGACGATGCACTGCGGCGCGGCGTGCGCGCGGACGGCAGCCGGCTGTATCCGGCGATGCCGTACCCGTCGCTCGCGCACCTGACCGACGACGACGTGCGCGCGCTGTATGCGTACTTCATGCGCGGCGTCGCGCCGTCCGCGAATGCGGCCAAACTCACGCAACTGCCGTTTCCGTTCAACCAGCGCTGGGCGCTGGGGCTGTGGAGCCTCGTGTTCGCGAACCGCGACCGGTTCACGCCGCAGCCGTCGCAGTCGGCCGAATGGAATCGCGGCGCGTATCTCGTGCAGGGGCTCGGCCATTGCGGCGCGTGCCATACGCCGCGCGGGCCTGCCTACAACGAACGCGGCTACGACGAGCGAAGCCCCGCGTTCCTGACCGGCGGCATCAACGATCACTGGTTCGCGCCGAACCTGACCGGCGCGAGCCCGGACGGCCTCGGCCGCTGGTCCGCCGACGACATCGCCGCGTTCCTGCGCAGCGGCCATGCGGCGCGCGGCGCGGTGTTCGGCGCGATGGCGCCGGTCGTCGGCGAAAGCACCGCGTTGCTGACCGATGCCGACCGCCATGCGATCGCCGTGTACCTGAAGTCGTTGCCGGCGCAACCGACTGCCGCGACGAATCCGCTGGGCGTCGGCGTGCCGCGGCTGACGGCCGCCGGCCCGCGTCCGGAAGGCGGCCAGCAGGCGCCGGGGGCCGGCGTGTATGCGGGGTTCTGTGCGCGTTGCCACGGTGCGGACGGTCGAGGCGTACCCGATCACGGGCCGGCGCTCGCGGGCAGTTCGATCGTGCTCGCGGCCGATCCGACCAGCACGATCCGGATCGTGGTCGAAGGGGCGCGGCCCACGCCGGGCAAACCGGGGCCGGTGCAACGTATGCCGGCGATGCGCGGCGCGCTGACGAGCCGCGAAATCGCGGCGGTGGTCAGCTACGTGCGCGGCGCGTGGGGGAATCGGGCGGCGCCGGTGTCGGAGCGGGAGGTGCGGCGGTTGCGGGGAGCGATACACAAGTAGCGTGTCGGTGTCGTCGCACGCGCATCGAAACCGTTCAGCGATCGCCGACGATTCGATCTCGGGTGTTCATCCACACGGAGCCTGACTTCATCGACGCACCGGATCAGCGCGCCAGCACCGCCACCGCCTTGATCTCGACGACATAACCCGGCGCGCCGCCGAGCATGTGCGCGCCGACGGCCGTCCACGCAGGCCGCGGATGCGCATCGAAATAGCGGTCGCGCACCTGCATGAACAGCGGCAGGTCGCGCATGTCGGTGTGAAACGTCGTGAGGTCGACCACATCGTCGAACGATGCGCCGGCCGCCTCCAGCACCTGCTTCAGGTTCTCGAACGCCTGCACGATCTGCGCTTCGCGATCCTCGACCAGCTGCATCGCCGCGTCGCGGCCGATCTGGCCGGATACGTAAAGCGTATCGCCGACCTTCAGTCCCGGCGCGTAGCCGATCTTCTCGTACACCGCTTCCATTCCCGCCGGAACGATGGCTTTGCGTTCATGCATGATTGTCTCCGTGGCCGGCATCGTCGCGCCGGCCGTCTGCGGTTGTCGATGAAACAATGGCCCGCGATACGCCCTTCAACCCGTATCGCCACCCGCCACCGGCAGCACCGTGCCCGTGATGTAGCTCGCCTCGTCCGACGCGAGGAACAGGATCGGCGCGATCTGCTCGTCGAGGCTGCCGTAGCGCTTGAAGTACGTCGATTCCGTCACCTGCCGCACGGCCTCGCCCATCCACGCCTGTTCCTGCTCGGTGTCGCCGGCCGCATTGCGCGGCACGCGGCGCGGCGGCGCGCTGGTACCGCCCGGCGCGGTGGCGACGACGCGGATGTTGTGTTCCGCATATTCCATCGCAAGCGCCGACGTCAGCGCGTTGACGCCGCCCTTCGCCGCCGAATACGGCACGCGCCGGATGCCGCGCGTCGCGTTCGACGAGATGTTGACGATCGTGCCGCCGCCGCGCGCGAGCAGGTGCGGCAGCACGGCGTGACAGGCATAGAGCGTCGGCATCAGCGAGCGGCGGATTTCCGCGTCGATCTGCGCAGGCTCGAACTCGGCGAACGGCCGCATGCGGATCGCGCCGCCGACGCCGTTGATCAGGATGTCGATGCGGCCGAACGTCCGCACCGCGTGCGCCATCGCGGCATGCGCGCCTTCGTACGTCTCGAGATCGGCGACGAAGCCGGCCGTATCGCCGCCCGGCGCTTCCGCGGCCACCTCGGCCACGAAATCCGCACGATCGACGAACAGCACCCTGCCGCCCTCGGCCGCCGCGCGCAGCGCGACACCGCGGCCGATGCCCTGCGCCGCGCCGGTGACGACGACGACCTTGCCGGAGAATCGTTGCATGGTCATGCCGCCTTTGCCGTGACGTTGGGGGTGAACTTCTCGTAGTGGAAGCTGTTCGGCTTCACGCCTGCGTCGTCGAAGTACTGGCGCACCGCATCGACCATCGGCGGCGGCCCGCACAGATACACGTCGACGTCGCCGTCGTTCAGCGCGTCGGCCGGGATGTGCTGCGTGACCCAGCCCTTGCGCGGATGGCTCGACGCGGCGTCCGCGACGACCGTCGCGAAGCTGAAGTTCGGCAGCCTCGCCGCCACCGCCTCGAGCGCGTCGACCAGCACCAGATCGAGATCGCGCGTCACGCCGTAGACCAGGTGCACCTTCTGCTGCGAGCCGCTGCGCGCGAGCACCTCGAGCATCGACAGGAACGGCGCGAGGCCCGTACCGCCGGCGAGGAACAGCAGCGGCCGCTGCACGTCGCGCAGGTAGAAGCTGCCGAGCGGCCCGTGCAGTTCGAGCGTGTCGCCGGGCTGCGCCGATTCGAGCCACGTGCTCATCACGCCGCCTGGAATCTTCTTGATCAGGAAGCCGACCTTCGCGTCGCCCGGCGCCGACGAGAACGAATACGAGCGATGCTGGCCGCTGCCCGGCACGCCGATGTTCACGTACTGGCCCGGCAGGAACACCGGCGCGCTGGCGCCGACGTCGAGTTCGAGCACGACGGCCGCATCGTTGTGCTGCTCGACCTTCGTGACCGTCGCGGCAAAGGCGCTCTGCCCGGTCTTGCAGGCGACCGACGACGTCGGCACCGCGATCACGCAATCGCTTTGCGGCACCATCTGGCACGTCAGCACGAGGCCGCCGTCCTTCTCGTCCTCGGTCAGCGCATCGTCGATGTAATCGTCGCCGAGGTCGTAGCGGCCGCTTTCGGCGCGGCACTTGCAGGTGCCGCACACGCCGTCGGAGCAATCCATCGGCAGGTTGATCTTCGCGCGAAAGGCTGCATCGAGCACCTTCTCGCCGGCCTTGCAGTCGATGAAGCGGGTCACCCCGTCCTCGAAATTCAGTGCAATCCTGTAGCTGGACATGGCGTCACCTCCACTTCCTTTCATGACGAAACGACGGGCGTCAGACGTGATAGACGTCGAGCACCTGCCGGATGTAATCGTTCTTCAGCACGATCTTCTTGCGTGAAATCAGCAGCGCGTCGCCCGTGCGTCGCAACGTGACGAACATCGTGCCGAAAAAGTGATCGGTCACGCGATAACGGTGGTTCAGCGTGTGAAAGTTGTAGCGCACGTCGACCTCGTCGTCGCGTTCGGCCAGCACCTCGACGTTCGTGACGTTGTGGCTGGTGCGCGGCTCGGGCGTCGATGCGCCGCTGCGCTCGGTCTTGATCCGGAACACGCGATCCTCGAGGCCGCCGCGGTCCGCGTAATACATCAGCGAGATCTGGCTCTGCGGATCGTCGGTCGGCCGATCGTCGTCGTCCCATGCGGGCATCCAGTACGTGACGTCCTCCGTGTAGCAGGTCAGCCACGCGTCCCACTCGCGATCGTCAAGCAGGCGCGCTTCGCGATACAGCGCCGCGCAAATCGTCCGGTAATCGAAGCTCATGCCGCCACCTCCCCGCGTTCCTTCTTCAGCGCATCGCGCATCAGGTTCACCCAGTGTTCGTGCTGGCACACGAACAGCCCTTCGTCCTCGCTGCGCTCGCCCGAAATGCGCGGCTTCAGCCCCATCTTTTTCGCGTTCTCGTCCGGCCCGTCGACCCACAGCGGCGCGCCGCGCGACAGGTCGTTCCACATCGCCGTGATGCCCGCATAGCCGGCCTGGCACGCGCGGAACTCCTCGAGATCGTCGGCCGTGCCCATGCCGGTCACGTTGAAGAAATCCTCGTACTGGCGAATCCGCGTCGTGCGATCGGCCTCGCTCTCGCCTTTCGGCGCGAAGCAGAAGATGCTGACTTCCGTCTTGTCGACCGCGAGCGGCCGCACCACGCGAATCTGCGTGCTGAACTGGTCCATCAGGAACACGTTCGGGTACACGCACAGGTTGCGCGTCTGGTTCACGATGAAGTCGGCCTGCACGTCGCCGACGCGCGCCCGGATCTCGTCGCGGTGCTGATACACGGGCCGCACCTCCGGGTTCATCGTCTGCGTCCACAGCAGGATGTGGCCGTGGTCGAAGCCGTACACGCCCGCGACCGACTTGCTCCAGCTGTTCGCGTCGACCGCCTTGGTGCCGTCCGCCTTACGGCGGCCCATCGTCGCCGCATAGTTCCAGTGCACGGTGCTGACGTGATAGCCGTCGCAACCGTTCTCCATCTGCATCTTCCAGTTGCCTTCGTAGATGTAGGACGAGTTGCCGCGCAGCACTTCGAGCCCGTTCGGCGCCTGGTCGACGATCTGGTCGATGATCACGCGCGCTTCGCCGAGGTAGTCCTCGAGCGGCAGCACGTCGGCGTTGAGGCTGCCGAACAGGAAGCCGCGATAGTTCGCGAAGCGCGCGACCTTCTTCAGGTCGTGCGAGCCGTGCGTGTTGAACTGCACCGGGTATTCGGTCGTCTTCTCGTCCTTCACCTTCAGCAGCTTGCCGGTGTTCGAGAAGGTCCAGCCGTGGAACGGGCACGTGAAGCTGCCCTTGTTGCCGTGCTTGCGGCGGCACAGCATCGCGCCCTTGTGCGCACACGCATTGATGACCGCATGCAGCTCGCCGGTCTTGTCGCGCGTGATGACGATCGGCTGGCGGCCGATCCACGTCGTGTAGTAATCGTTGTTGTCGGGAATCTGGCTTTCGTGCGCCAGATACACCCAGTTGCCCTCGAAGATGTGCTTCATCTCGAGCTCGTACAGCGCCGCGTTCGTGAAGATGTCGCGGCGGCAACGGAAGACGCCGGCCGCCTTGTCATCCTGCACGGCGGTTTCCAGCAGGTGATCCAGGTCGTTCGTAGCGTCGATCGTGATGGACATGATGGCTCCTTCCATGCGCGTGCCGCGTCCTGCAAGCACGCTCGCATCGGTATCGGTTGAATCTCGGGGGACCGGCCGGCAGCGGCGGCGCACGCGCGCCGCCGTGCCGCCGGTAGTTATGCCGCGGCGGACGCGCGCAGGCGTTCGACGATCTGGTTGTCCTTGCCCTGCACGCGCGGCGTCAGCACGAAGTTGAACTCGATGTCCTGGTACGCATCGGCCTTCATGCCGAGCGCCGTGCCGCCGGTTCTTTCGGTCACGGGCGGGATCAATTCCTCGCGCGTCGCATACGCGAAGTCGTCCCAGATCAGCGGATCGCCGTCGATGTTGAACTGTGTCGTCAGCTTGCGGTGATCGTCGCTCGTCACGAAGAAGTGCACGTGCGCCGGACGGTTGCCGTGGCGGCCGAGGCGGTTCAGCAATTGCTGCGTCGCGCCCTGCGGCGGGCAGCCGTAGCCGACCGGCATCAGTGTGCGGAATTCGTACTTGCCGTCGACGCCCGTTTTCACCGCGCCGCGCAGGTTGAAATCGCTCTGCTTGCCGGTCGGGTCGAAGTGCGAATAGAAGCCCTTCGAATTCGCGTGCCAGCATTCGACCACCGCGCCGGCGATCGGCTTGCCGTCGAGACCGGTGACCGTGCCGTGGATCACGAGCGGGCCCGCGCCGTCGTCCGCGTCGAGGTCGATCTTCGCGACGCTGTCGCGCACCGGTGCTCCGGCCACGTACAGCGGCCCCTCGATCGTGCGCGGCGTGCCGCCGTCGAGCCCGATCGCCTCGTCCTCGGCGTCCATCCGGATGTCGAGATACTTCTCGAGACCGAGGCCAGCCGCGAGCAGCGCTGCTTCGCCATCCTGACCGAGCTTGTTCAGGTAGTTGACGCCCGCCCACACTTCGTCGGGCGTGATGTCGAGATCGTCGATCGCCTTGAACAGGTCGCCGAGCAGGCGCAGCACGATCTGCTGCGTACGTGCGTTGCCGCCGGTGCCGCTCCCGCCCGCGTTCGACGCGGCCTTCAGCAGGTCCTGCACTTCCCGGGTATCGAAAACTTTGACGCTCATGATGCTGTCTCCACGTGTATTTGGGGGATGACGGTCGTTGCCTGACTCGACTTACCGCGCGACTTTCGTCAGCCCGTCGCGGGTGAAGCGCCTGACCTTGTCCTCGTCGAGCGCGATGCCGAGACCGGGGCCGTCCGGCACGGTCAGTTCGAAGTCGCTGTAATCCAGCGGCTGCGTCAGGATTTCTTCGGTGATCAGCAGCGGCCCGAACAGTTCGGTGCCCCACTGCAGGTTCGCGATACTCGCGAACAGGTGCGCGGATGCCACCGTGCTGAACGCGCCTTCGAGCATCGTGCCGCCGTACAGCTCGATGCCGGCCGCATCCCCGATCGCGGCCACGCGCTGCGCGGCGAACAGGCCGCCGCTCTGTTCGATCTTGATCGCGAACACGTCCGCGCCGTGCTGCTTCGCGATGTCGAATGCGCTGTCGGGGCCCCGCAGGATTTCATCGGCCATCAGCGCGACGGGGAAGCGGCGCATCAGGCGCGCCAGCGCCGCGGCCGATGCGACCGGCTGCTCGACCAGTTCGCAGCCCGCATCGGCGAGCGCCGGAATCGCGCGCGCGGCCTGCGTTTCGCTCCACGCCATGTTCACGTCGACGCGCACCGACGCGCGATCGCCAAGCGCCTTCTTGATCTCGGCCACGTGCCGGATATCCGTTTCCGGCGCCTTCGCGCCGATCTTCAGCTTGAATACGTTGTGGCGGCGCGCGTCGAGCATGCGCTCGGCTTCGGCGATGTCGGTGGCCGTGTCGCCCGACGCGAGCGTCCATGCAACCGGCAGGCGATCGCGGCGACGGCCGCCGAGCAGTTCGCTGACCGGCACGCCGAGCCGCTTGCCGTGCGCGTCGAGCAGCGCGGTTTCGAGCGCGCTCTTCGCGAAGTGGTTGACCTTCGCAAGCTTGCCGACGAATGCCATCAGCGTCTGGACACGCGTGGCGTCACGGCCGACGATCGCCGGTGCGAGATACGCGTCGATCGCGAGCTTCATCGCTTCCGGGCTTTCCGGGCCGTAGGCCATGCCGGCGATCGTCGTGCCTTCACCGATACCGGTCACGCCGTCGCTGCAGAACACCTTCACGAGCATCAGCGTCTGGCCGTGCATCGTGGCCACCGACAGCTTGTGCGGGCGGATCGTCGGCAAGTCGACGAGACGGGTTTCGATGCGTTCGATGGTGGCGGAGGACATGGGGCGCGCTGCGTGGGGGCTGTTCATGGAACGGATTTATACGCGGCGGGAAAATGGGGCGTCCAATACTTTTGGGCGGGATTTTTGATACCTGGTGGGTATTGAAATCCGGCCGTGGGCGCGAAATATTGCGGTGCGCCATACCTGTTTTGGTTAGGTAGGCGGGCTCGGAGGGTTGATGGAACGGGGTTGCGCGGGGGTGGGGAGCGGTTGGGCGGGAGCCTATCGAGGCTGCTTGCGGCAGTGGGAAAATCGGCTGAAAACCGGTGCCCTACGGAGTCGGATCAGGGTTTTCCTGAGGGGAAAAACGGTGGAGCTGGACGTCCGGCCTTCAGGAGCGGCCTCTGCGAACGATCGAAAGGAGGCGGGTCGACGGAGATTGACGTTGTTGTCGATACGCGTCGTCCAACAGACGCTGACGGCCACTATCGGCCAAAACCGGTCGTGGACCAACAACAGCAACCAGACATCCGGTAGGCAGGTCGAGTTCCGACAACGGACACGCACGCTTTCATGGCGATCCATTCTTCCCATCTGGCCGGTGTTTGTTACGACCGCCCCCTCAATTTCCTGAAGATGAGCGGCATTGCTTCAGCATCCAGCCCATCCATGTCAACCAGTCGCAGGGACTTCACCATGTCCAGCGTCGAACGCTTGTACTTCTTGAAATGCGGCGACTGGATATGTGCGTCGTACGCATCGTGGCTCGCATAGATTTCCACAATCTTGATGTGCGTCGGGCTATCCTTTTGAGCCATCGGGAAAATGCACACTACCCCCGGCTCGACGCGCATCGACGCCTCAGCCTCCTCGTTCAAGATGCGCCGATATGCTTCGAGATGCTGATTGAATATCTCGATTTCGGAGATACGGACTAACATTTTCGGCTCCTGCGCATGGACGTTACCGTGCTGCCCCAACGGCAGTACCGCACACATCACAACGAGCGCGAAGAGGATAAGACGTCGGCACTCGATGAACGGGCCCTTCATATCTATTCTCGCATTCGATGTTCGTCCAGCGGCGGTACGTTCGACCGCGGCGGCGAGTTCGCAAGCTACCGCCATTGAACGTACCGCCGCTCGCGACATTCAGTTCCGCGGCATTGAAATCGTCGGCGGATGTTCCGGAAGCGGTGGCACGATGCCATCCACCGGATGGGGGACATACGGCGCTTCGAGCGCGGCGATTTCGTCCTGCGTCAGCGAGAAGTCGAGCGCGCCGATGGCGATTGCCAGATGCTCGGGCTTCGTTGCCCCGATGATCGGCGCGGTGATCGCCGGCTTCGTCAACAGCCACGCCAGTGCGACGTGCGCGCGCGGCACATGGTGCGCCTCGGCGATACGCGCGACGACGTCAACCACCTTCTGGTCCTGGATTTCAGCGTTCCGATACATTTGCAGCGCAAAGGCATCGTTCTGCGTGCGGCGCGTGGTTTCGCTCCAGTCGCGCGTCAGCCTGCCGCGCGCCATCGGGCTCCATGGAATGACCCCGACGCCCTGGTCGGCGCAAAGAGGCAACATTTCGCGTTCCTCCTCCCGATAGAGCAGGTTGTACTGCGGTTGCATGGAGATGAAGCGTGTCCAGCCGTTGCGTTCCGCGACGTGCTGCATTTTCGCGAAGCGCCATGCCTCCATCGACGATGCACCGATGTAGCGGGCTTTGCCTGACTTCACTATGTCGTGCAGCGCCTCCATCGTTTCCTCCACAGGCGTGCCGTGGTCGAAACGGTGGATCTGGTAGAGGTCGACGTAATCCATGCCGAGGCGGGTCAGACTGTCGTCGATCGACTGAAGGAGCGCTTTCCGCGAGAGAAACCCGGTATTGGGTGAATTGCGCCACGGAAAGAACGCCTTGGTGGCGACGACGACCTCTTCGCGCCGCGCCATGTCGTTGAGCGCTCGGCCCGTGATCTCCTCGGAGCTTCCGACCGAATAGATATTGGCAGTGTCGAAGAAGTTGATGCCCGCCTCGAGCGCTTGCCGAAAAAACGGGCGGGAGGCTGCTTCATCGAGGGACCAAGGCTGGGGCAGGCGGGCAGGCTCCCCATAGCTCATGCATCCCAGGCAAAGACGAGATACTTTCAGACCCGTTCGGCCCAGATTGACATATTCCATGTCACCTTCAAAGGTCTACGGTCACACAACGCCGATAAGCAGACTGCGGCAGGCCCGTGGTTGACGATTTATCCCGCGTCAGCGCTACACGACAACCACGGACCGACACCGCGATAGACGCTGCCGCAGCAGTCAAGCGTCGCGCGACGCGAACAGCGACTCCCAGCCGACGAACGGGCCGAGCGGAATGATCTCCCAGTCGATCAGGCCGACCTTGGCCAGCGGAAACTCGGCGAGCGCCTGTCTCGCGGCATCGACCGAATCGCTTTCGGCAATGATGGCGACGCCCGGGCGGTCCTGACGGAACGAGATTTCGCGCACGAAGCCCGTTTTATACAGATGCCACGCATGGCGCACTTCTTCGAGAAGATGGGGCTGATAGGCGTCCGGGCTGGCCCCCGGCAGCGGGACGTCGAGACAAAGCAATTTCATCGTGCGGCTCCTGACATGAACTGGCTGGTCACGTGAGCGACGCGCTCGCCCAGATACGCAGCGGTATCGATATCGCTCTCGATGGGGGTGATGTCCGGTGATGCATCATCCGATTGCGCCATCGCGCCCAGCCATCCGCCGACACGATTCTTCTCCTGCGGCGACTTGCCCGGGAAGATATCGAGTCCGACCCAGATCATCCCGTGCTGGGCGGCAAACAGCGCCATCGTGACGAGGGAATTCAGCTTGTCGCCGTGCATGGCGCCCGAATTCGTAAAGCCTGCGGCAACCTTGTTCCGCCACGACTGGGGAATCCACGCGGGCCGCGTCGAGTCCTCCATCACCTTTTTGAGCCTCGCGCTGACGGTGCCGTTGTAGGTCGGCGAACCGAAGATGATCGCGTCGCTCGCGGCGAGTTTTCCCAGGGCGTATCGCCATCTGCAACGGCGATCAACTGCGCTTCGGCACCCGGCACGCGACGAACGCCGTCTGCAACGGCTTGGGCCTGTTTCGCGGTGTGGCCATAGCCACTGTCATAGAGGATCGTGATGAGCATTGAAGACTCGCAAGCTTCGGACGGAGGGGCGATGTCCGCCATTGTCACCAGCGTCACTCATTACGAGAAGTTCTGGCAGGGTTGAACCACCCTCAACTGAAAGTTTAGAATCCGGCGGCGCGACGACAGGTCGGCGCGATGTCAGTCATGGAGGAAATGTGGATTCTTCGCAGCGTGTTCGAGCCATCGTTTCTCTCGTCCAGGCCGTGGATGCGGGAAGTTTTGCGGCAGCGGCCCGACAATTGGGCGTCACGTCGGCTGCCGTGAGCAAGAACGTGGCGGGCCTCGAAAAAGCATTGGGTGTGCGGCTGATGAACCGGACGACCCGCACACTCAAACTCACAGAGGAAGGCGAGGCGTTTTTGCGCCACGCGCGCATCGCACTTGAAACACTGGATGCCGCGATCGATACGGTTTCCGCCCAGCGGGCCGTGCCGGCCGGGCGCGTGCGGATTTCGACGAGTGCCGCCTTCGGGCATAACCACGTGCTTCCGGCGCTGCCCGCGCTGCTCGCTCGCTACCCGGCGCTGTCGGTCGAGGTCGATTTCGACGATCGGGTCATCGATATTGTCCGGGACGGCTACGACATTGCGGTAAGAGGCGGCAACATCCCGGATTCCGCGCTCGTGACTCGCCCCATTTGTCGCTTGAATACAGTACTGGTAGCGTCTCCCGACTATCTGGCGAACCATGGCGTGCCCGAAACGCCGGATGCGTTGCACGCGCACCGGCTCATTGCACGGCGATTCCTGAGCGGCCAGGTCGCGCCGTGGAACTTCACGGGCGACGACAAAAGCATCACGACGATCGACCCCTCCGGCAAGGCAATGCTGACACTATCCGCACCGGAATCGCTGGTGCAGGCGGCGTGCGATAGCGTTGGCATCGCGGAGGTCGGGGTGCATCTTGCGCGGGATCGGTTGCGTTCCGGTGCGCTGAAGGTCATTCTCCACAGGTTTCACCATCCCGGAAGCTATGAGATGGTGATGCAGTATCCACACCGGGCGCTTGTCGCGCCACGAGTGCAAGTTACCGTCAAACATCTGCTGGAAGCGCTAACGGCGGATAGCAAATTGCATGTGCCTACGGATGCCTTGGATAGCTATAGCGTGTAGCAGTCAGCCATCGTTGTATTACCAAACGTGTGGTTCCGCGTGGAAATTGCGTGTGCAGCATCGCGACGGCCGGAAGTATTCATCGAGCGACCGCCGAAGATCGACAAACCGACGTTGCACGTCCGATGCGGTGAAAGGCGACTCTGGGTCGGTAACTGCCACTCGGAAGAAGCGTGAGCGCAGGTCTTGTCGCGTCATCAGATCGCATGCCGCAAAAAACCGCCCCCCCAACTGTCCAATTTCCGCACACCGAATCACAAACGGCCCCCAATCCACGCGCCTCCCCCACATGGGAAGAAACCCGGATACCCCCGCTTCCCCGCCCCCGCCTACCCTCGCGCGCATGCCGATCGGCGCCAACCAACGCCGATCCGGCCGATCCGAATTTCCCCAGGAGCGCAAATGGATAGCAACACCCCCGCACTGTTCGACACCGACATCTGGCGCGGCAAGATCTTCAACGGAAGCTGGCACGCGAGCCCGCACGCGGCCGACGTAATCGAACCGGCGACCGGCAACGCGCTCGGCCGCATCGGCGTCGCCGACGCCGCAGCCATCGGCGAAGCATCAGCGACCGCCCACCGCGCCCAGCCCGCGTGGTTCGCCCTCCCCTACGACGAGCGCGCAGCCGTCCTGCGCCGCGCCGCAGCCATCGCCGAAACGCACGCCGACGCGATCGTCGACTGGCTCGTGCGCGAAAGCGGCTCGACCCGCGCAAAAGCTTCCTTCGAAACCGCCATCACCATCAAGGCACTGCACGAAGCCGCCAGCCTGCCATCACGCGCAGCCGGCGAAGTGCTCCCGTCTGCGGCCGGCCGCCTGTCGCTCGCGCGCCGCCGTCCGCGCGGCGTGGTCGGCGTGATCTCGCCGTTCAACTTCCCGCTGTACCTCGCGATGCGCGCGGTCGCGCCGGCGCTCGCACTCGGCAACGCGGTCGTGCTGAAGCCCGATCCGCGCACCGCCGTGTGCGGTGGCGTCGCGATCGCGCGCGTGTTCGAGCTTGCCGGCTTGCCCGAAGGCGTGCTGCACATGCTGCCCGGGGACGGCGCGGCCGGCGCGGCACTGGTCGCCGATCCACACGTCGCGATGATCCAGTTCACCGGCTCCACCGCGGCCGGGCGCAAGGTCGGCGAAGCGGCGGGCCGCCATCTGAAGAAGGTGTCGCTCGAACTCGGCGGCAAGAATTCGCTGATCGTGCTCGACGATGCCGACCTCGACCGCGCGGTCGCCAACACCGCATGGGGCGCGTATCTGCATCAAGGCCAGATCTGCATGGCGACCGGCCGCGTGCTCGTGCAGCGCGCGATTCACGACCGCTTCGTCGCGAAGCTCGTCGAGAAAGCGCGCAGCCTGCGCGTCGGCGACCCGGCCACCGGCGACGTCGGCCTCGGCCCGCTGATCAACGCCGCGCAACGCGACCATGCGGCGAGCGTGGTCGATGCGGCCCGCCGCGCAGGTGCACGCATCGAGACGGGCGGCGGCCATCGCGGCCTGTTCTTCGAGCCGACCGTGCTGAGCGGCGTCGCGCCGGGCAATCCGGCGTTCGACGAGGAAATTTTCGGGCCGGTCGCGATCGTCGTGCCGTTCGATACCGACGAGGACGCGATCGCGCTCGCGAACCGGACCGAATACGGGCTGTCGATGGCGATCCTGTCCGCCGACGTCGGACGCGCACTGCGGATCGGCGAGCGCCTGAACACGGGGCTGCTGCACATCAACGACCAGACGGTCAACGACGAAGTGATCAACCCGTTCGGCGGTGTCGGCGCATCGGGTAATGGCTCGAGCATCGGCGGTGCGGCAAACTGGGAGGAATTCACGCAGTGGCAGTGGCTGACGATCAAGGGCGAAGCGCCGCCGTATCCGATTTGACGAGGAGACCGACCATGTACACCGAACACGACACACGCGCCGTCACCGCGGCCGTCGCGCGCGCCGCCGGCGCGCCCTTCTCGATCGAAGCGGCCCGCATCCGCGCGCCGCGCGGCGACGAAGTGCTGGTGCGCGTCGTCGCGACCGGCTTGTGCCATACCGACCTGATCGTGCGCGACCAGTACTATCCGGTGCCGCTGCCGGCCGTGCTCGGTCACGAGGGCGCCGGCGTGGTCGAGGCGGTCGGCCCGAACGTGAAGACGCTCGCCGCGGGCGACCACGTCGTGCTGACCTACGGCGCGTGCGGTCACTGCACGTCGTGCGTCGGCGGTCACGGCGCGTATTGCCGGCAGTTTTTCGCGCTGAACTTCGGCGGCGCCGACGCGGACGGGCAGACCGCGCTTCGTGACGAATCCGGCCAGCCGCTGCACGATCATTTCTTCGCGCAGTCGTCGTTCGCGAGCTACGCGCTCGCCCGCGAGAACAACGCGATCAAGGTGCCGAAGGAAGCGCCGCTCGAACTGCTCGGCCCGCTCGGCTGCGGGATCCAGACCGGCGCGGGCGCCGTCATCAATTCGCTCGCGGTGCGCACCGGCAGCAGCTTCGCGAGCTTCGGCGCGGGCGCGGTCGGGATGAGCGCGGTGATGGCCGCGCGCATCGCCGGCGCAACGACGATCATCGCGGTCGACATCGTACCGTCGCGGCTCGCGCTGGCGCTGGAGCTCGGCGCGACGCACGCGCTCAACAGCCGGGAGGTCGACGTGGTCGACGCGATCCGGGAGATCACCGGCGGCGGCGTCGACTTCGCGCTCGAATCGACCGGGCTGCCGGCGGTGTTGTCGCAAGGGATCGACGCGCTCGGCTCGCGCGGCACGATGGGCGTGGTCGGCGCGCCGAAGCTCGGCACCAGGGCCGAATTCGACGTGAACAGCCTGCTGCTCGGCGGCCACACGATCCGCGGCATCGTCGAAGGCGACAGCGTGCCGCAGACGTTCATTCCGCAACTCGTGCAACTGCATCTGCAAGGGCGGTTTCCGTTCGACCGGCTGGTGAAGTTCTATCCGCTCGACCAGATCAACCAGGCGGCGGAAGACAGCAGCAAGGGGATCACGCTCAAGCCGATCCTGCGTTTGCCGCATTGAACGCAACAGGCGCCGCCGGCCGCACGCCGACGCACACGGCGGCGCCCCTTCCCGGGAAAATACCCGCCTTCAGGCGCCGGGCTATATTACGCATTCGCGCGACACGCCAGGCCGACACGCCTGGCCCGGACCTCGACTTCAAATGGAGCGCAGCGTGAACACGGCCCCCGAATCCCTTTCACGGCCGGTCGACCTCGACCGGCTCCGCGCCCGCTTCGCCGCGGGCGAGCCGCTGCCGGAAACGGCGTTGCCGGCCAGCGTCGCGCGTTCGTGGCTGCGTTCGCGCGACGCCGGGCTGCGGCCCTGGCAAACCGCCCGCTATGAAATGCAGCGCGAACCGGACGAATCGCGCGCGGACCGGCGGCTCACCCGCTGCGTCGCGCAGGAGATCGAGCCGCTGTGGGCCGCATTCGGCGGCAGCGAATGGACGATCATGTGCGTCAATCCGCACGGCACGATCGTCCATGCGCGCCGCAGCCCGCAATGCGACGACGCGCTGCTCACGCCGATCGTCGCCGGGCGCCGGATCGTCGAACCGAACATCGGCACGACCGCGCCGAGCTGCGTGATTCACGACGGCGCCGAAACCGTCGTCGCGGGCGCGCAGCACTATCTCGACGAGTTGTCGCGAGTGTTCTGTCTGGCCGTGCCGCTCGTGGGTTTCGACGGCGAAGTGATCGGCGCGCTCGATATCACCGGCATCGGCCGGCGTAATATCGCGCAGCTGCGCGAGTCATTCCGGCACGCATCGCTGTCCGCCGAACAGCGGCTCTATGCGATGCTGCGCGACTGCCATCTGCTGCAGGTGCAATTCGATCCGCGCTGGCTCGGCACGCCGCTCGCCGGCGTCATCGCGCTCGACGAAGCGGGCCGCGTGCGCGCGGTGAGCCGCCTGGCCCGCCAGATGCTCGATCTCGCGCCCGCCGGGCCGGTGGCGCCGGTCGATCTCCGGCAACTGTTTCCGGGCGCGACGCCCGCGCAGCAGCGCCGGTTGCTGACACCGGCACGTACGCCGCAGCGGATCGCGCGCGACGATGGTAGCCACGTATGGGTGCGCACCGTGCGTGCGCCGCTCGATCGCGCGACCAGGGCGCGGCACGCCGATGTGCTCGAAGACGCTGCCGACGTGTGCAACGTCGCGTCGGCCGCCGGCCCGCAGGCGAGCCTGCACGAACAGTCGCTCGACGCGATCCGCCGCGCGCTCGACGAGCACGACGGCAACGTGTCGGCGGCCGCGCGGCAGCTCGGCATTTCGCGCACGACGCTGTACGCGAAACTTCGGCAGCTCGATGCGGCTGGGATCAGGCACGACGGGCCGCATTGACGATGCGGGGTGAAGTGAGCCGTGTGGCGATGGCGCCGATCCACGGCGGCCCAAAGTCGCCCGGGATCAACGATACGGGTGCGTCGGCACCATGATGACGCCGCAGCGTGTCGGCCCACGGTGCAGCCGCGACGATCCCTACTCCCGCCACGTCGCCTCCGCGAGCTTCGCCACCAGTTCGTCGTACACCACCCGGATACGACGCGGCATCGGCCCGCGCCGCGGCCGATAGACGTGCAGCTTCCACGGCTCGGGCTCGAGGCTCGGCAACACCCGCACGAGGCGCCCCTTCCTGACGTACGGCCGCACCAGATATTCCGAACACTGGCCTACTCCCACCCCCGCGCACACGGCCTCGATCTCCACCTCGGTGTCGTCCGTCAGGTAAGCCGGCGACGACGGCACGAACTGCTGCTCGCCGCGAAACATCCACGGCCACGGCCGCCCGCTTGCACGATCGATCAGGCACGTCACCGGCATCGCTTCGAGTGCCTTGCGGTTTTTCGGCTCGCCCAGCCGCCGGATCAGCGACGGCGCGGCCACCACCCACATCGGCAGCGGCCCGACCATGCGCGCGACGAAGCGGTTGTCGCCGATCGCGCCGACGCGCACGCCGATGTCGATCTGCTCGTCGACCACCGGCGACGGCACGTCGGACAGCCGCAGATCGGGCACGAGCCCCGGATATCGCTGCATGAGGCCGGTGAGGATCGGCTGCACGTAATGCCGCCCCATGCCCGACGGCGCGGTGATCCGGACGACGCCGACCGGCTCGTCGCGCTGGCCGGTCGCGGGCCCGAACAGCCCGTCGACCACGGCCAGCGCGCCCTGCACCTCGCGCGCGAACGACTGGCCGAACGCGGTGATCCGGATGCTGCGGGTCGTCCGGTGAAACAGCGTTTCGCCGAGCATCTCCTCCAGTTCGCGCACCGCGCGCGTGACGACCTGCGGCGACACGCCGAGCCGCGCGGCCGCCTCGCGAAACGTCGGCGCCGCGGCGGCCGCGGAAAAGATCTTCAGGATGTCGAGGCGGTTGAGCATGGGAAGCCTTTATGATGCTCGCGAAAAAGCGATTTTAATTCCCCAAAAAGGAATTCTGAATGCGCCATTGTTCCATTTTTTTGTCGACGTCGAACGACCACAATGCGCATCGGACGTCGCTTCGACGCAACGGATCACCCCTCACGGAGAAACGCATCATGAACGCAAGCACGCACTCTGCCCCGCTCGACGGTCGCATCGCCCTCGTGACGGGCGCCAGTTCCGGCATCGGCCGCGCGTCGGCGATCGAACTCGCGCGCCGCGGCGCGAAGGTCGTCGTCAGCGCCCGACGCAAGGCCGAACTCGATCGACTGGTCGACGAGATCGCGACCGCCGGCGGCAACGCAACGGCCTTTGCCGCGGATGTCGCGAACGAAGCCGAGCTCCGCAAGCTATTCGATTTCACACTGTCGACCCACGGACGGCTCGACGTCGCGTTCAACAATGCGGGCACGGAAGGCGTGTTCGCGCCGATGCTCGAGCAGGACGCGCAAAGCTACGACCGGGTGTTCGAGCCGAACGTGCGCGGCGTGTTCAATTCGATGAAGTTCGCGGCTGAGATCATGCTGCGTCAGGGCAAGGGCAGCATCATCAACAATGCGTCGATGGGCGGCGTCATCGGCTTCGAGAACGCGTCGGTGTATATCGCGAGCAAGCACGCGGTGATCGGGATGACGAAGACGGCTTCGATCGAATGGTTCAAACGCGGCGTGCGCGTCAACGCGCTGTGCCCGGGGCTGATCGATACGCCGTTCCATCACCGCGGCATCTGGGCGTCGGAGGAAGCACGGCTCGCCTTTGCCGAATCGACGCCGGCCGGCCGCTGGGCATCCGCCGACGAGATGGCGACGGTCGTCGCGTTCCTCGCGTCGGACGATGCCAGCTATGTGTCGGGGCACGCGCTGGTGGCCGACGGCGGCTATTCGGTCGCGTGATGCACCGGCGGCGTGCCGGGCAGCGGCTTCACGGCGTGGGGGCCGCGAGCGCCGCTTCCCGTTTCGCGTGCAGCCGCAACGCGGCCCACGCGACCCCGGCCGCGAAGATCGCGACCACGCCGCCGAAGGTACCGATCCACGGCAGCCCGAAGTCGCCCGCGATATGGTTGCCGAGCAGCGCGCCGGCGCCGATGCCGACGTTGTACAGCCCCGAGTAGATCGACACGGCCAGGTCGGTCGCGTCCGGCGCCAGCTTCAGCACCCATGCCTGCATCGCCAGCCCGAAGCAGACGATCGCGCCGCCCCACACCAGCGTGTGCACGGACAGCGTGACGATGTTCAGCGCGCACGGGAACAGGATCAGCAGGCAGCCCGACAGCGCGACGATCGACGCCAGCAGGAAATCGTCGGGCCGGTGCGGATAGACGCGATTGAAGCAGACCGCGGCCGGCAGGCCGGCGATGCCGAACAGGATCAGCACGTACGTGATCCGGCTGTTGCTCGCATGGTTGATGCTCTGCACGAACGGTTCGATGTACGTGTACGACGTGAAGTGCGCGGACACGACCAGCACGGTGATCGCATACAGCGCGACCAGCGCCGGCTTGCGCAGGAACACGCCGATGCTGCTCAGCGACCCGGCGCCCTGGCTCGGCAGCAACGGCAACGTGGCGCGCAGCAACAGCAGCGCGATGCCCGCCGTGCCCGCGATGATCAGGAACGTGACGCGCCAGCCGAACGCCTCGCCGATCACGCGTCCGAGCGGAATCCCGGCGACCATCGCGATCGCCGAGCCCATCGCGATCAGGCTGAGTGCACGGCTTTTGCGGTCGCTCGGCGCGAGCCGCACCGCGAGCGGGATCGAAATCGACCAGAACACCGCATGCGCACACGCGATGCCGAGCCGGCCGATCATCAGCACCGCGAAATTCCACGCGACGCCGGTCACGACATGGCTGCCGATGAACACCAGCAGCGCCACGCTCAACAGCTTGCGGCGCTCGACGTGGCGCGTGACGAACGTCAGCGGCAGCGACACGACCGCGACGGCCCACGCGTAGATCGTCAGCATCAGGCCGACGGCGGTCGGCTGCATCTGCAGGCTGTCGCCGATCGCGCTCAACAGCGCGACGGGCACGAATTCGGTGGTATTGAAGATGAAGGCGGTGAGCGCCAGGGCCAGAACGCCCCACCACGATTGTTCGGAACTGACGGCGTCGGGGGTTGCCATACGGGGATTCGACGAAGGTTGGGCGTGCGCGGGCGGCCCGCCCGGCGCATCGGCGCGATTGTACCAGCGGTGTTCGACCCGCCGCCGCCGGGCGCGGTGCGTGCGGCGCGGGACATGGCGGTGACACGGCCGTGCGCCGATAATGTGACGCATTGGGTTTTGCCGACGATTTGCCCGACGATCATCGGGCCAGGAGAGTTACATGCGCATTGAAACGTCATTTCTGTTCGATCTCGACGGCACGCTCGTCGACAGCGTCTATCAGCACGTACTCGCGTGGAAGGAAGCGCTCGATGCCGAAGGCATCGAACTGTCGGTGTGGCGCATCCATCGCAAGATCGGGATGAGCGGCGGCCTGTTCCTGAACCAGCTGCTGCGCGAAACGGCCGGCGACATCGACGCCGAGCGCGTCGAGCGGCTCGCACGGCTGCATGCGGCCGCGTACCAGCGGCTGCGCGCGCAGGTCCGGCCGCTGCCGGGTGCGCGCGAACTGCTGGCCGCGCTGTCGAATGCCGGCATTCGCTGGGCGATCGCGACCAGCGGGCGGATGGAAACGGCGGCGATCAATCTGGAGGCGCTCGGCGTCGATCCGGCGAAGAACGTCGTCGTCACGCGCGATCAGGTGAAATACGCGAAGCCGGACCCGGACCTGTTCCTGACCGCGGCCGCGAAGCTGAACGTGCCGATCGAGCATACGGTGGTGGTCGGCGACAGCATCTGGGACATGCTCGCCGCCGCCCGCTGCCGCGCGCTCGGCGTCGGGCTGCTGGCGGGCGGGTACGGCAGCGATGAGCTGGAACGGGCCGGCGCGCTGCGCGTGTACGACGATCCGGCGGATCTGCTGTGGCACCTCGACGAGGTGGCTGCGCGGCCGTAGGCGCCAGTACGCCGCGCCCGGTCCGTTCCTCCGTGAGCGAGCGTTTCAGTCGAGCTTGACGTCATGCGGCCGCACGAGCTCGTCCGGCCGGATAGCCGCGCGCGCGATCGTTCGCGTCGCGGCTTTTTTCGATTCATCGAATCGAAACAATCCCCACCGCCATTGACAAGCCCGATTTTAATATTTTTATTCGCACCTGTTTTCCTGTGTTTTTAAAACACACGGGAAGATTCTTGAAAAATCGAATCGCCTTTCATATAACAAAAACACTTCGCTTCCGGTTCACGATCGCAGTGCCAGAATCGTGAAAATACGCGTTGCGTACGGAGCCGAACCGGCCAGCCAGCGCCAGCCCGCGTCGCCAGACGTCCCAGGCACGATATGGGGTCTGTGTCGCAATGTGGCGTCGTAGCGCCCTTTCCGCCATTTATCCGGGGATTCTATAAATGCGCACGGATCTTTCACCTTCATAACGTTTCGACCGAAGCATTACCTCGATTTATTCGATTGCACGATCACAGGTATCGGCCGGGGTATTTTTGTGCCGGCGTTTCGTAAAGACGTGCGCCGCCGCTCGATCGGCGGGCATTGTTTTGTCCGGTTTGACGGAAATGGACGACGCGAGGATTTCGATGAATCAGATCAGCGAACAGGCGATCGCCGAACTGCGCGCGCCGCACCTGGAACCCGCCCTGCCGATCCGGGTGCTGCATGGCGAGACGGTGAGCGATTACGAGCGGAAAGTGCAGACGACCTACGCCGGCAGCCCGGACGACTGGCGCAAGGCGATCGGCGAGTACCTGTTGTTCCAGTTCGGTGTGTACGACGATCCGCGCTCCACGCCGCCGATCTCGCTCGATGAATCGGGCATTCGCTACTTCGAACGCCAGCTTCATCTCGCCGGCTTCGACGACCCCGTTCCCGCCCGGGTCGAACGCATTCTCGACATCGGCTGCGGCTGGGGCTACATCCTCAAGTATCTGGCCGGCCGCTTCCCCGGCTGCATGCGCCTCGACGGTATCAACGTCAGTCGCGAACAGCTCGACTACTGCGCCCGCTTTCATGCGCAACACGGGCTCGCGGAACGCATCAACCTGTATCAGTGCAACGCTCAGGACGTCGATCGACTGCCCGATCCCGCGACGCCGTACGATCTCGTGATCATTCGCGGCGTGATCTCGCACTTCCCGAACGCGCTGTACGAAAAGGCGATGCGCGCGCTGCATGCGCGTGTGCGCGGCGGCGGCTCGGTGGTGATCTCGGACAATCTGTACAACGTCGACCTGAGCGAATACGCATCCGACACGCCGGACGAGGTCGACCGGATCGCGTGCAAGCACAGGAAGACGCCCGATTATTTCAGGCAGGTGCTGATCGACGCCGGGTTCGCGATCCGCGACATGCGCGTGCTGCCGTCGAACATCGACGTCGCGCGCTGGCTGATGGATGCCAGGGCCAACATCGACCGCCATTTTCCGCACCGTGCGCCGGACACGCTGGAAGAACTGCGCGTGCTCGCCGAAAACTGGTCCGTCGCGCTGATCAAGAACAAGGTGTCGACCTACAGCATCGTCGCGGTCAAACCGGACGCGTAACTTGGAGAGCCGCATGCAAGCATCCGGAACGCCACGCGCCACGAGCGCCCCGCCCAGCGAGACGCAAACGCTGGTGCTGCCGCTGCCGCATCTGTCGCTGCCCGTCGCACGGCACCCGCAGCATGAAGCAATCGAGCGGCAGCTCGCGATCGACGACTACCCGTACATCGTGCAGCACTATCGCAGCGACGCCGCGGCGCGCCGTTTTCTCGCGCAGCGCATTCCCGCGTATGGCAGCCTGTGCTACCCGAATGCGCGGCCCGATCGCGTGTACGCGCTCCACCGCATGATGCACGTCACGACGCTGATGGACGACGCCTTCACGCATCTCGCACGCACCGGCGATCAGGCGGGGCTCGACACGTTGCGCGAGCATTTCCTGGCGGCCGTCGACGGCACGCCGCCGCCGGCCGACGCACCTTCCGCGCGGCTGCTGCACGACACGCTGCAGTTGATGCGCACCCGGAGCGAGGCGCGCCCGGCCTTCTGGCGGCGGTTCGTCGAATGCATCCGCGAGCAGATCCATACGCAGGCCAGCCCGACGGCAACCGACGCAACGCGCCTGTCGTTGGCCGACTATCTGGCGTTTCGCCGGGTCGAGGGCTTCGGCCACTGGATCACGCTGCTCACCGAATACGCGCTCGACATCGACATGCGGCAGCGCCTCGCGCAACACGCGGCACTCGCCGATGCGCGCGATGCGACGATCGACTCGGTGATCCTCGTCAACGACCTGTTTTCGTTTCGCAAGGAATGGTCCGCGCACGAGCGATTCAATGCCGTGTGGATCCTGATGCGCGTCGAGCAACTGAACGCACAGGCGGCGCTCGACCGGCTGGCGGTACTCTGCATGTCGAACGAACACCGTCTGATCGACGCGCGTGAAGCGGTCGCGACGGGCGCGCTGGCCGGCGACGCCGACGCGCAGGCCTACGTGACGGAGCTGTGTTACATGAGTGCCGGCAATGCGGAGTTTCATGCATTCAGCACCCGCTACCACGGCGACGATCTCGGCGGCGGGCGCTTCGCCGGCGGCGCAGTCGCGATGACGGCGCTGCCGACGCTCGAGGAAATCGCGGCGGCGGACCGGCATGCTCGGCCCCGGTGACTGGAGACGCACATGCACGCACCGACCCCTCTTGTGCCAGAACTCGCCGCCGCTTCGCGACATCGCTATCCGGACGGCTGGTTCGCGCTGGCCTACAGCCGCGACGTCAAACCCGGCGCGCTCGTCGTGACGCGCTTCATGGGCGCGGACGTCGTGCTGTATCGAACGGCATCCGGCCTGATTCGCGCGGTCGCGCCGCATTGTCCGCACCTCGGCGCGCATCTCGGGCACGGCGGCGTCGTGCGCGGCGAGGAGATCGTATGCCCGTTCCATCACCTCGCGTTCGCCGCGGACGGCACCTGCGTGCGCGCCGGGCGCGACGGCAAGCCGCCCGCCGCCACGCTGCGGCAGCGCCCCGTATGCGAATGGAACGGCCTGGTGCTCGCATGGCAGGACCGTGCGGGCGCAGCGCCGTCGTGGTCGCTGCCCGAACTCGACCTCGACGGCTATTCGCGGCCGCGCGGCCAGTGCCACACGCTGAACGGCAGCCTGCAGAATCCGGCCGAGAACGGCGTCGACGTCAATCATTTCAGCCCGGTGCACGGCTGGTCGAATCCGGTGCTGGAGCCGCTGCAAGCCGAGGGCCACCGGCTGACGATGCGCTCGACGCTCGTGCTGCTCGGGCAACGGCTGCTGCTGGACATCACGATGCACGGCCTGGGCTGCATGGCCGCGCGCATGGAACTGCCGGACCTCGGGCTGCACGCACGGGTCGTGCTGTTCCCGACGCAGATCGAACCCGACCGCTGGACCTGCCGCGAATTCGTCGCGCTGCGCGTCGAACGTGCGTCGGCGTGGCCGTCGCCGCTGCGCCGGGCCCTGCACGAGGTCCTCGCGAGCGCCGCATACCGGCTGTGGTTCGTGCCGCAATTCAAGCGCGACCTGCGCATCTGGGATCACCGCGACTACGACGCACGCCCGACGCTGATGGCCGGCGAGCTGCCGATCATGACGTTCCGGCGCTGGGCCGCGCAGTTCTACCCGGCGCCCGGCGGCGACGCACCCGACGGGCGAGACGGCCCCGTGTCGGCGGCCGTCGCACATGCCGATCGGGAATTCGCGCGATGAGTGCCATGCCGATGCAGGAGCGCGCGATGCATGCAGCCGGCCCCGTCGACGAAACCGCGCCGCTGCCCTATCCGGACGGGTGGTTCGCGCTGTGTTTCAGCCGCGAGCTGAAGCGCGGGGCCGTGCTCGCGACGCCGTTCATGGGACGCGACGTCGTGCTGTACCGGACGGCCTCGGGCGTCGCCTGCGCGGTCGACGCGTATTGCCCGCACCAGGGCGCGCATCTCGGCCACGGCGGCACGGTCGACGGCGAGCAGATCGTCTGTCCGTTCCATCACTACGCGTACGGCCCCGACGGCCGGCGTATCGCCGCCGGCTGCACGAAAGGCGGCCAACGGCTGACGCTTCGCACCTGGCATGTGCGCGAGTGGAACGGCTTCGTGTTCGTATGGCAGAACGCCGACGGCCTGGCGCCGACCTGGGAACTGCCGGAAGTGGACATGACCGGCTTCTCGGCACCGGTCGGCCAGGCATTCACGCTACGCGGCGTGATGCAGAACCTGCCGGAAAACGGCTTCGATCTCGAACATTTCGGCGCGCTGCACCGCTGGAAGGACATGAAACCGCATACGCCCGTGATCGACGGCCCGCGCATTTCGATGCAGGTGGACATGGCGTGGAAGCACATCAGATGGCGCACGGTGATCGGCGTTCACGGCCTCGGCTGCGTGTCGTCCGACCATGAAATGAAGGCGATCGGCCTCGAAGCGAAGATCTTCGCGTGCGGCGTGCAGGTCGCGCCGTTGCGCTGGACCTTCCGGGACGGTATCTCGTTCCGCTTTTCGTGGCTGTCGAGGTGGCCGGCTCCGTTGCAGCGGATCGTCTACGCCGCGCTCGGCCGGTTGCTGCACCGGCTGTGGCTGGTGCCGGTGTTCAAGGAAGACATCATGGTGTGGAGCCATCGCGACTACACCGGCTACGGTACCCCGGTCGCAGGCGACGGGCCGTATCCGGTATTCCAGCGATGGGCGCGGCAGTTCTATCCGGCCGGCGATCGCGTTGCGGCACGGCATCGCACCGCGCAGGCGGACGCGTTTGCCGGGAAATAGCGGGAGCCGGTGGCGCCGGCAACGACGCACTGGAACGCGCCAGCGCTCTGCTCTGCTCCGCCGCATCCGGCATTTCGCGCACCTTCAGATAGCGCCACCGCCGTGCAGACGTCAGTAATGATTCGCCATATCCGCACAAATTGGCATCGACCGTTGCCGTCACAGAGATCGGCAACGGCAGATTGCTATCCGGCCCATCGCCATCCACTAAATCGACATCGAGCTTCGCGGCCCGCGCAAGGAGCATGACGCGTACGACGCCGGAATCGACGCCCGCTGCGACTAACGCCTATACGTTTTCCCGTTATTCAAGTGCCAACGAATAATTCTCCCGCGTGAATATACGTGGGCGAGCGATTTTATGGCATGCGAGGAACTTAATTATTAATTATCGAACAGGTGCGACCATTTAATCCCCCGATCGATTATAAAACCATTTTCCTCGGACATCCGTGGTCGCACCTCAGCACTTCTGCATCCCGGTACACTAGATCGGGTTCGACGCGCGAATAGGAGTAATCAACACGACGGCACGAGCCACCTGCACCTATCTGCACGTTAAAGCAGGACTCGAAAAGCCATGGTTGACGGCGGAAGCGCTGAGGCACAGGAATGAGCAGCCGTCGTAGCTGATGTCGACATCGTATAGAGCGGGACATGCCAATTGGCTCGGGTTGCCCCTGACAGTGGCCCAGTTCATGTCTTTACGACCATCGAGTACGCAGGCTGACGTAACAGTTTTTTTCATTGTTGCCATTCAATTTTCCTGGATATCGATTAACTCACCTGTTCATTTCAAAAATTACTATCGAAATCCCTATGCCGGACATCAAAAAATTACCGTATTATGAAATCAAGACATCATCGATTCCCTTTTCAATGCCGAAGTGGAAGGAATACGCTGGCGTCAACGGATGTGTTCCTCTGAATACACCGCACGGCGTTTGCATGGACAAGCTTGCTCCGGGCGAACCCAAGCCCTTCAAGCCTCCGGAGCCCAACCCAGCAAAGCCTGAGACGATCAAAGCGCCCGAGCCGGCGAAGGCTCCTCCACCCAAGCAAGCGCCACCTCGCAAGTCATCCGAGCCAGCCGACGCGGAAGATTGCGAGAATCCCCCTCCCTTTGACCTGCTGGATGTTCCTGAGGCGATGGAACGAATGAAATGGCCTGTTGCGGCCAAACTCGCCCGACGATGGTTCAGCGGCCCCAAACACGTTTGGGACAACAGCTTCAAAACTGACCAGCCGTTTGACAACACCACCGTCACGCTCGATTGGGCCCTCAGGTTCGGGAAGGTCAAAGAGCGATATGACGAGCTCATCTCGAAAAATATCTACAACGAAAGCGCCAGAGCAAGGTTGAGAGATCTGCTACGGCGTGCGGTGAAAGAAAAATTCGCATCTTCGGTAGCTTTCGATTTTCAGACGGTCGGCGACAAAGGCAATCTCGTCGAGTTTTGCAGGAAGTGGCAATTTCAACTCATTAATATATCCAGCTTCGACACGACGGGGGGGCTCCCGTATGCGCCTACAGATTTGACTGCTGCTCTGGCCAACTTCAACATCTATGCCGCCATTGGGCGTGCGGAGTTTTCCGGAGACAGATATTAAAAATACGACAACCATGAAAAGACCAAATCCTACTGCACGGACTTGACCGCATCCATAACACATATCTACGCGTACATAAAAGATAGCTATTCTTTCAATGACGGAAAGCCGCCATCGAGCAGCCAGTATTTGGGGCACTGGAATAAAAACGGAATGATCATCACGAACGGAGGGAGACTCAGGGAGCTTCTATATCGAAGCGGCGTCAATTCCAACCTCGGCGACGCCCTTGAGGTTGAATCGAGTATTAAATGGAAGTATCTGCTCGATGATTTTCTGGATAAACCAATTGACACACGAAAAGGTCTGTTCAAGAAATTCAGGGCATGCGATGTGCACTATCCTGTTTTCAACAAAACCTACAACGACTGGAGACTCAAGCATAATCGCGGAGAGGATTTCGTGATATATTCTCGACTTCGATACCTCAAATTGAAAAATCCCATCAAATTGAGCCTGGGCGAAATATGCAGGTCACCAGAAAAAATTTAATCGCGATCGCGGTCGTCTTGGCTTTGGCGATTCCGTCCCTCATGTTTCTGAAATCATATGGCGGGTGCGAAAGCTATACTCAGGCTCTCAACGGTGGAACGAAAGAGTTCGGTGGCGAGAAATATAAAATCGAACTGTGCGGCGCACGCCGCTCTTTTGGCGACGGCGACGAAATTCGGCTCCGGGTGACAGGGCCGGCCGGGGATGTGCTGGCGGAGAGGTATTTCGCGGTGCGCACGATTAATGATGCAACCCCTCGGGAACTGGAGTACGGCGACGACACTATTTTCTACTACGACCAATCGAAGTCGTCGCCCTTGCGCTTCATCCCCATGCCGCCTTCCAGACTGGACGCGTGGACGGCGCGAATACCGCTCCTGCAACGGCTAATCGCGTTATTTTCATAAGTCCATGAGCAAGCATCCAGACATCGCGCGTCACACCGTCCGCCTGACCAGCATCGTCCGGATCTCCGAAATCGCCTTGGTCGGATTCAGCCCCTTCGGGCACACGTCCGTGCAGTTCATGATCGTCCGGCAGCGGAACAGCCGGTACGGGTCCTCGAGATCGTCGAGCCGCTCGGCCGTCGCGAGATCGCGCGAATCGGCGATGAAGCGGTACGCCTGCAGCAGCCCGGCCGGACCGACGAACTTGTCCGGGTTCCACCAGTAGCTCGGACACGACGTCGAACAGCACGCGCACAGGATGCATTCGTACAGCCCGTCGAGCTGGTCGCGCTCCTCCGGCGATTGCAGCCGTTCGCGCGCGGGCGGCGTCGTGTCGTTGATCAGGTATGGCCGGATCGAGTGGTACTGGTTGAAGAAATCGGTCATGTCGACGATCAGGTCGCGCACCACCGGCAGCCCCGGCAACGGCCGCAGCACGATCTCGCGCGGCAGCGTCTGCATGTTCGTCAGGCATGCGAGGCCGTTCTTGCCGTTGATGTTCATCGCGTCCGAGCCGCAGATGCCTTCACGGCAGGAGCGCCGATACGACAGCGTCTCGTCGTCGCATTTCACGCGGCCCAGCACGTCGAGCAGCATGCGGTCGTCCGGATTCACGTCGATCTCGTAGCGCTGCATGTAAGGCGCCGCGTCGCGGTCGGGGTCGTAGCGGTAGATATGCAGGGTACGCGGATCGCTCATCGGTTCCTCCCGGCGCGGGCCGGCATGGGTTCACAAGGTACTTGCCGTGGTGCGCTGTCGCGGCACACGGCGCCGCAAGCGCGATGCCGGTCAGTCGTCGTCCACGCGCTTGTCGATCAGATAGCGGCCGCGCTCGAGGCCCGCCCTCAGCGCCTCGACCTCGGTCAGCCATTCCGGGCCGGCGGCTTCCGGCACCACCAGCTCGATGCGCGCGCCGTTGACGTACACCTGCACCTCGTCGCGCCATGCGCCGCGCTCGTTGGGTCGCGCCCACACGAAAATCTCGTGGCCGCGATACGGGTCCCGAACCTGTGCGTCCTGTTGATGTGCCACGGTGGCCTCCTGTCTTATCTGCGATAGCGATGCAAAAAATGCGCGCCGCATGCTCGTCAGGCGCGCCGCCGGCCTTGCGCGCACGCGCCGTGCCCGGCCGGCACGCTGCTTGCGTCCCTTTTCCGCATCGAACCGCTACCGGGCCCGCCTCGCTGAGGGCCGGAAGGGATGCACATCATGATCGGCCACCTCGAATTACTCGGACGCCTGCTGCTGGCCGCGCTGCTCGGCAGCGTGATCGGGCTCGAACGCGAACGCCTGAACTGGGCCGCCGGGCTGCGCACGCACATGCTCGTGTGCGTCGGTTCCGCGCTCGCGATGCTGGTATCGACGTTCGGCTTCGAGGACGTGCGCGGGCAGAACGGCGTCGTGCTCGACCCGTCGCGGGTCGCCGCGCAAGTGGTGTCCGGCATCGGCTTTCTCGGCGCGGGCTCGATCCTGCTGCGCGGCGAAGTGGTGCGCGGGCTGACGACGGCCGCGAGCCTGTGGGCGGTGGCCGGCGTCGGGCTCGCCGCGGGCGGCGGCATGGTGGTTGCGTCGGTCGGCGCGACGGCGATCGTGCTCGCGATCCTCGCGGGCGTGAAGCCGCTCGAGCGTCGCTTCATCGCGCAGCGCCAGCAGCGCACGCTGCTGCTCGTGGCCGAGCGCGGCGGCCTCACGCTCGGCACGCTGCACGAAGCGCTCGGCCCCGGCCGGGTGCGCGTGAAACGGTTCATCGTCCAGCAATCGGACGACGACCCGGACACCGACGACATCTCCGTCTCGTTCTCGCGCACGAGCGGGCCGGAATTTGCGGCGATCTGCGAGACGCTGCAAAACATCGCGTGCGTACGGACCTGTCAACCCGACACCTCGTCAAGGAGTTTCGTGTGACCCAGACCGACCTGCTCTCCTATCTCGTGACGAGCCAGCTCGCCGCGCGCATGCGCAGCGGCGCCTGGCTCACGACCAGCCAGCTGGTGGGCGCGCTGCGCGCGTGGCTCGCGTGCCAGCGCGCCGAATGCGACTGGCTCGACCGGATCAGGATCGCGCACGCGTCGGCGACGATCGCGCAGGAGATCTACGACATCGCGGTCGCGCACGGCGAGCATGCGCGGCTCGACGCACATTCGCCGGAGTTGCAGGGGCTTCGGGCACGCTGCGATGCGCTGCTGCAGCGGATCGACGGCAACCGCGACGTCGGGGCCCGATGATCGCGCCGGATCGCATGACCCGCGCCGACGACCGGCGCGTCGACGCCGCGCCGGCGGCCGGCCCGCCGCGGCACGGCCTGCTCGAACGCGGGCGCAACTGCGACACGATCCGCGGCGCGGACCGCTTCGCGATGCTGGTCGACGGCGATGCGTACTTCTCGACGCTGCGCGCCGCGCTGCTGCGCGCGCGCCACACGGTGTTCATCGTCGGCTGGGACGTGGACAGCCGGATGCGGCTCGCGCCCGGCGGCGCCGACGACACGCTGCCCGACACGCTCGCGGCCTTCCTGCACGCGCTCGCGTCTGCTCGTCACAACCTGCGCATCTACGTACTCGCGTGGGACTTCGCGATGATCTACGCGCTGGAGCGCGACTGGCCGCCCGTGTATCGGGCCGGCTGGCGCGCGCATCGCGGCATCCGGTTCCGGCTCGACGATGCGCATCCGCGCGGCGCGTCGCATCACCAGAAGCTCGTCGTGATCGACGACCGGCTCGCGTTCGTCGGCGGGCTCGACCTGACGCGCGCCCGCTGGGACACGCCCGCGCATGCGGCCGACGATCCGCGCCGCCGCGACGAGCACGGCATGCCGTACGGGCCGTTCCACGACGTGCACGCGATGTTCGACGGCGACGCCGCCGCCGCGATCGGCGAACAGGCGCGAGCGCGCTGGCTGCAGGCGTGCGGGCGCCCGATCGCGATCCGCGCGCAGCGGCATCTCGACCGCGCGGACGACGACGATCCGTGGCCGCCCGATGCGCGCGTCGACGTGCGCGACGTGCAGCTCGGCATCGCTTATACGGCGCCGCGTCACGGCGGCCGCGAGCCGGTGCGGCAGGTGCGCGCGCTCGTCGAGGACGCGATCCGCGCCGCGCGGCGGCACCTGTATGTCGAAAACCAGTATTTCACCGCCGCGGTGGTGCGCGAAGCGTTGTCCGCGCGCCTCGCCGACACGCACGGGCCGGACGTGACGGTCGTCGCGCCGCGCGTGCAGAGCGGCTGGCTGCAGGAAGCGACGATGGGCGTGCTGCGCGCGCGGCTGCACGCGACGCTCGCGTCGGCCGACCGCTTCGACCGCTACCGGCTGCTGTATCCGCACGTCGACGGGCTCGGCGACGGGTGCGTGAACGTGCACAGCAAGGTCGCGATCGTCGACGACGAATGCATCGTGATCGGCAGCGCGAACCTGAACAACCGCTCGATGCTGCTCGACACCGAATGCTGCATCGCGCTCGTCGCGGCCGGCGATCCCCGCATTCGCGCCGCGATCGCCGCCATGCGCGAGCGGCTGCTGGCCGAGCATCTCGGTACGACGCCCGCGGCGGTGGCCGACGCGTTCGCGTGCGGGGAACGGCCGAACGTCGTGCTCGACCGGCTGCGCGCGAAACCCGGCCGCACGCTGCGCACGCTCGATCCGGCCGTGTCGCCGCAATTCGAAGCGCTGGTGCCGGTCAGCGCGCGGCTCGACCCGGAACAGCCGATCGAACCGGACCGGTTCATCCGCGAATTCGTGCCGCACGAACAGCATCGCACGCTCACCGCGCGCTTTTTCGTGCTCGGTGCGATCGTGCTCGCGATCGCCGCGCTGGCGCTCGCGTGGCGTTTCACGCCGCTGGGTGCGCACCTGAACGTCGCATCGCTGTCGCACGCGGTGGCCGGCATCGCGCGGCTGCCGGCCGCGCCGGTGCTCCTGCTCGCGGCCTACGTGATCGCGGCGACCTGCGCGGTGCCGATCACGCTGCTGATCGCCGCGACGGGGCTCGTGTTCGGCGCGTGGCCGGGTTTCGCGTATGCGGGCATCGGCTCGATGGCAGCAGCCGCCGCGACCTACGCGCTCGGCCGCTGGCTCGGGCGCGACGCGGTGCGCCGGCTCGCCGGCCCGCGCGCGAACCGGCTGAGCGAGCGCATCGGCCGGCGCGGCGTGGTCGCGATGGCCGTGCTGCGGCTGCTGCCGATCGCGCCATTCACCGTCGTGAACCTCGTCGCCGGCGCGTCGCACATCGGGCTGCGCGACTTCCTGATCGGCACCGCGCTCGGGATGCTGCCGGGCATCGTGCTGACCGTCACGTTCGCGCACCAGCTGACCGCCGCGCTCAGCCATCCGGGGCCCGGCGCGTTCGCATGGCTCGCGGCGATCGGCCTCGTGCTGGTCGGCGTGTCGATCCTGCTCGTGAGGATGCTGCGACGATGGCGCTGAGCGAACACGCGGCCCCGCCACCGCACGTCGTCACCGCCGACGCGGCGCCCGCCGCCGCGCCGGGCGGGCGCGACCTGCGGATCGCGACCTACAACATCCACGGCGGCTACGGTGCGTGGCCGGCGCGCGCGGTCGACCGGATCGCGGCCGTGATCGACGAACTGGACGCGGACGTGATCGCGCTGCAGGAAGTGCCCCTCGGCGGCACGCGCGCGCCCGACGTGCTCGCGCATTTGCGCGACGCGACCGGCATGCACGCGGTGGCCGGCCCGACGATCGACACGCCGGAGCGCCGCTACGGCAACGCGGTGCTGTCGCGCTGCCCGATCCGCGCGGCGCGCACACTCGACCTGTCGTTCCACCCGCGCGAGCCGCGTGGCGCGCTCGACGCCGACATCGACTGCGGCGCGGGCACGATCCGCGTGGTCGCGACCCATCTCGGGCTGTCCGCCAGCGAACGCAGCGCGCAGGTGCAGCGGCTGCTCGCGGCGTTCGACACCGGCGCGATGCCGGTGATCCTGCTCGGCGACATCAATGAGTGGTTCGTGCGCGGCCGCGCGCTGCAGGCGCTCGTCACGCGATTCCGGCGCGCGCCGGCGCCGCGCACGTTCCCGACCGTGTGCCCGGTGTTCTCGCTGGACCGGATCTGGATCCATCCGGGCGAGCTGCTGGTCGACGTGGTCGTGCACCGCAGCGCGCGGGCCCGGCACGCGTCGGACCACTATCCGCTGGTGGCCCGGATGCGCGCGACGCCCGCGACGGGCACGGCGCTTGCGCGGTGAGGCGTTTTTCGATCCGACGGAGTCAGCCCATGCGAACCGATGCCCTCGACGGAAAGGATCTCGATTACTGGTGCGCCCGCGCGTTGTGCGCCGATGACGAAGACACGCTGCGCTTCACGGCGGTCGCGCCGACCGTCGTCGTGACGGCCGCGTGCGACGCGTTCCGGCATCTCGACGCGCCGTTCGCGCCTTCGGCGTCGTGGGCCGACGCGGGCGCGGTGCTCGATCGCGTGGAGGATCTGCGGATCGCCCGCCATGGGAACGACGTCGAATGCGACGCGACCTTCGTCGACGGCCCGTCGACGTGCGGCGCGCATGGCCGCGATGCGCGCGTGGCGCTGCTGCGCGCGTTCGTGCGTGCGCGCTTCGGCGACGAGGTGGACGCGCCGCCGTCGTTCCCGCACCGGATCGAACATGGCGCGGTGGTGCGGTATGACCCGGGTGTGCCGATTCCTACTTCGGACGACGATCCGGCGACGGGCGACAGTTCGGATATTCGGTCGATTCCGCGCATGTAAGTGCAAGCGCGTGCCCGGCAATCATGTAAAAACGGCAGCCCCTTCAAGCCGGCCTCCCGCACACACCGTGCTCCGCAGGCGATCCGGCAGCAGGCACGCAGGTTGCGACGCACCGGCGTTACCGCTCGCCGCCACCCGCCCGCGCCACGCCATGGACTCCACACCACCGTTCGCTCCGCACCTCTACTTCTGCGACGCCCGCCTCGTCGGGCCGCTCGACGTATGGCCGCAAACCTTCGCGCATATCGCCGGGATGGGCTTCGATCACGTGCTGGTCGGCGCGTTCTGGGCCGCGAGCGTCGCCGGCTTCCCGCGCCACGTGGCCGATTTCCGGCGGCCGGCCCAGTCGTTCGACACGCGCGCAAGCGCGCTCGAAACCTTCTCGCGGCTCGCGCAGCTCGCGAAAGGCCACGGGCTGCGCCTGCTGCTCGAAGTCGTGCCCGATCGCATCGCGCGCGAGAACCCGCTGCGCGCCGAGCATCCGGACTGGTACGTCGAGCGCACGCACGACGACGCGCTGATCGATCCGCGCGGCACCGCGCACGCGCTGGACATCGCGCATGCAAACGCCGGCGACGAAGCGGTGCGCGACGCGCTGTCCGCGTGGTGGTGCACGCATCTCGCGACGTTCGCCGATGCGGGCGCGGCCGGCTTCCTGATCGACGCACCGCATCATCTGCCGGCCGACTGGTGGCCGGGCTGGCGCGCGGCGCTGCGCCGTGCGCGCCCGGACGTCGCGGTGCTCGCCGGGGTGCCCGGCCATGCGCGCGACGCGCTCGCGCAGCTCGAAGCCGCCGGATTCGACGCGGTGTTTTCATCGGTGCGCTGGTGGGACCTGCGCGCGCCGTGGTTCGCGGACGAGCACCGGCTGCTGCGGCGCATCGGCGCGCCGATCGCGTTTCCCGATGCGCCCGACGGCCCGCGCCTGGCCGACGACTGGCCCGACGCGCCGGACGACACCGTCGCCCGCGCGTATCGCCGCGCGCTGTGGACGGCCGCGGCCGTCGGCACCGGCTGGCTCGTGCCGATGGGCTTCGAGCGCGGCGTGACGGTCCCGCTGATGGCGCGCGACGCGGATGCCGCGCGCTACCGCGCCGCATTCGAGCACGCCCGTTTCGATCTGTCGGGCGCGCTCGCCGATGCGAACGCATGGCGCCGCGCCACGCCCGTCGCGGCGGCACGCGGCGAAATCGTGCAACTGAGCGCGCCCGGCGCGCCGGCAACCGCGCTGCTGCGCGGCACCGGCCCGTTGCTCGACCACGACGACGCGGCGTTGCTGATCGCGTTGAATCCCGATCTCGACGCGCCGGCGACCGTCGACCCCGCGACGATCCTGCCCGGCGTGCCGGGCGGCTTTACGCGCGTCGTCACGCAGGACGGCGCGCACACGCATCCGCCGGCCGCGCTCGAACCGTTCACGCTCGCGCCCGGCGCATATGCGCTGCTGCATGCATGGCGAGCGCCGCCCGTCACGACGCGCGCGGACGCTGCACGCGAGCGCACCGTGCTGTCCGCGGCGCTCGCGGCCGACCGGATCGCGATCGAGCGCGTCGAGCCATCGGTCGACGGCGGCCGCTTCGCGATCAAGCGCGTGATCGGCGAGCCGCTCGTCGTGAGCGCCTCGATCTTCACGGACGGGCACGCGCACCTGGCAGCCGTGCTCCAGTGGCGCGGCGATGGCGACGACACCTGGCGCGAAGTGCCGTTCGAAGCCGAGCCGAACGATCGCTGGCACGCGCGCGTCATGCTCGACCAGCTCGGCCGCCATGAATTCCGCGTGATCGCATGGCGCGACGACTGGGCGTCGCTCGTCACCGACATCGCGAAAAAGCGCGCGGCCGGCCAGGACGTGACGCTGGAGGTGCGCGAAGCGCAACTGCTGCTCGCGACCGCGCTGAAGCTCGCCGATCCCGCCGATCCGCGCGCGCTCAAGCAGATGGAACGGCTCGCCGCCGAGCTCAAGGACGCGTCGCCCGACGACCGCCTCACGCTGATCGGCGCGCCCGCGCTCGCCGACGCGTTCGCGGCGCTGCGCTACCGCCCGTTCGTCACGCACGACGCGACGACCTACCCGGTCGACGTCGAACGCCGCAAGGCGCGCTTCTCGAGCTGGTACGAGATGTTTCCGCGCTCGGCGAGCGACGATCCGCACCGGCACGGCACGTTCGACGACGTGATCGCGCATTTGCCGCGCATCCGCGACATGGGTTTCGACGTGCTGTATTTCCCGCCGATCCACCCGATCGGCACGTCCGCGCGCAAGGGCCGCAACAACAGCCTGACCGCCGGCCCCGACGATGTCGGCAGCCCGTACGCGATCGGCTCACCCGACGGCGGCCACACGGCCGTGCATCCGCAGCTCGGCACGCTCGAGTCGTTCCGCGCGCTGGTCGACGCCGCGCGCGGGCACGGGCTCGAGATCGCGCTCGATTTCGCGATCCAGTGCTCGCCCGACCATCCGTGGCTCGCCGCGCATCCGGGCTGGTTCGCGTGGCGGCCCGATGGCTCGCTGCGCTTCGCGGAGAATCCGCCGAAGCGCTACCAGGATATCGTGAACCCCGATTTCTACGCGCCGGACGCGCTGCCCGACCTGTGGCTCGCGCTGCGCGACGCGGTGCTGTTCTGGGTCGACGCGGGCGTGCGGATCTTCCGCGTCGACAACCCGCACACGAAGCCGCTGCCGTTCTGGGCGTGGATGATCGCCGACGTGCGCGGCCGGCATCCGGACGTCGTGTTCCTGTCCGAGGCGTTTACGCGGCCGGCGATGATGTATCGCCTCGCGAAAGTCGGCTTCTCGCAGTCGTACACGTACTTCACGTGGCGCGAGTCGAAGCGCGACTTCATCGACTACCTGACCGAGCTGACGGCCGGCCCGCCGCGCGAATTCTTCCGGCCGAACTTTTTCGTCAACACGCCCGACATCAATCCGCGCCACCTGCAGAACGCGCCGCGCTCGCAGTTCGTGATCCGCGCGGCGCTCGCGGCGACGCTGGCCGGCTCGTGGGGCCTGTACTCGGGTTTCGAGCTCGGCGAATCGGCGCCGCTGCCGGACAGCGAGGAATACGCGGATGCCGAGAAATACGAGCTGCGCGCGCGCGACTGGAGGAAGGCCGCGCACATCGGCGCGGAAATCGCGCGGCTGAACCGCGCGCGGCGCGATCACCCGGCGCTGCAGACGCATCTCGGGCTCACGTTCGTCGAGGCGGACAACGATTCGGTGCTCGTGTTCATGAAGGCGACGCCCGCGTTCGACAGCGTGGTGGTCGTCGCGATCAGCCTCGACCCGTGGCATCCGCAGGCCGCGAACTTCACGCTCGACGCGGCGCTGTGGCGCGGCCTCGGGCTGGTCGACGGCGAACCGCTCGATGCGCTCGAACAGGACGCCGCGCACGCGGAAACCTGGCGCGGCCATCGCCAGTACGTCTCGCTCGATCCGCACGTGCGGCCGTACGCAATCTGGCGGCTCGCGCCGTCTCCGGGCGCCGCGCGGGCGGCGGCGCCCGAACCGGATCCCGCCCGCGGCCCTTCGGGAGCGCATGCATGATGAAACGCGAAGATTCCCTCGACGACGTGCGGCGCGCGCAGTTTCCGTCGCTCGCGCCGGCCGGCACGCCGCGCCGGCGCCGCGCGCGCCGCCGCGAACCCGCGCTCTGTGCGGACGATCCGCTGTGGTACAAGGACGCGATCATCTACCAGGTGCACGTGAAGTCGTTCTACGACTCGAACAACGACGGCATCGGCGATTTCCCCGGCCTGATCGCGAAACTCGACTACATCGCCGAACTCGGCGTCGACACGATCTGGCTGCTGCCGTTCTATCCGTCGCCGCGCCGCGACGACGGCTACGACATCGCCGACTACCGCGACGTGCATCCCGACTACGGCACGCTGGCCGACGTGCGGCGCTTCATCCGCGAAGCGCATGCGCGCGGCATCCGCGTGATCGCCGAACTCGTGATCAACCACACGTCGGACCAGCATCCGTGGTTCCAGCGCGCGCGCCGCGCGAAGCCGGGCTCCACGCATCGCGACTACTACGTGTGGTCCGACACCGACACGAAATACGCGGGCACGCGGATCATCTTTCTGGATACCGAAACGTCGAACTGGACCCACGACCCGGTGGCCGGCCAGTATTACTGGCACCGCTTCTATTCGCACCAGCCCGACCTGAACTTCGACAACCCGGCCGTCGTGCGCGAAGTGATCCAGGTGATGCGCTTCTGGCTCGACCTCGGCATCGACGGGCTGCGGCTCGACGCGGTGCCGTACCTGGTCGAGCGCGAAGGCACCAACAACGAGAACCTGCCGGAGACGCACGCGATCCTGAAGCGGATCCGCGCGACGATCGACGCCGAGTACCCGAACCGGATGCTGCTCGCGGAAGCGAACCAGTGGCCGGAAGACGTGCAGGAATACTTCGGCAACGAGGACGAATGCCACATGGCGTTCCACTTCCCGCTGATGCCGCGCATCTACATGTCGATCGCGAGCGAGGATCGCTTCCCGATCGTCGACATCATGCGGCAGACCCCGGCGCTCGCGCCGAGCAACCAGTGGGCCGTGTTCCTGCGCAATCACGACGAGCTGACGCTCGAGATGGTCACCGATTCGGAGCGCGACCTGCTGTGGCAGACCTACGCGAGCGACCGGCGCGCGCGGCTGAACCTCGGAATCCGGCGCCGGCTCGCGCCGCTGATGGAGCGCGACCGGCGCCGCATCGAGCTGATCAATTCGCTGCTGCTGTCGATGCCGGGCACGCCGGTGATCTATTACGGCGACGAGCTCGGGATGGGCGACAACATCCACCTCGGCGACCGCGACGGCGTGCGCACGCCGATGCAGTGGTCGTCGGACCGCAACGGCGGCTTCTCGCGCGCCGACCCCGAACTGCTCGTGCTGCCGCCGGTGATGGGCTCGCTGTACGGCTATGACGCGATCAACGTCGAGGCGCAGACGCGCGATCCGCATTCGCTGCTGAACTGGACGCGCCGCATTCTCGCGACGCGCCGCGCGTCGCAGGCGTTCGGGCGCGGCACGATCCGCTTCCTGCGCCCGGAAAACCGCAAGGTACTCGCGTACCTGCGCGAACTCGACGGCCACGAGCCGGTGCTGTGCGTCGCGAACCTGTCGCGCGCGTCGCAGGCGGTGGAACTCGACCTGTCCGAATTCGCGGGCCGCGTGCCGATCGAGATGACGTCCGATTCGCCGTTTCCGCCGATCGGCCAGCTCCCGTATCTCCTCACCTTCCCGCCGTACGGGTTCCTGTGGTTCGTGCTCGCCGAGCACGGCCGCGAGCCGTCGTGGCGGCAGCCGCATGCGGAGCCGCTGCCCGAATACGTGACGCTGGTGATGCGGCGCGGCGATACGCGGCCGGACGTCTCGCAGCTGCACGCGCTCGCGCACGACGCGCTCGCGTCGTGGCTTGCGCGGCGGCGCTGGTTCGCGTCGAAGGATCGCAAGATCGGCGACGCGTGGCTGAACGTCGTCACGCCGATTCCGGACGAGCCGTTCCAGTACGCGGAGGCGTGGGTGTCGGCGAGCGACGGCGGCGCAGAACGCTACGTCGTGCCGCTCGCGGCCGCGTGGGGCGGCGAGACGTCCAATCCGCTGTTCACGCAGCTCGCGCTGGCGCGCGTGCGGCGCGGCCATACGGTCGGCTACCTGACCGACGCGTTCGCGCTGCCGGCGTTCGCGCGCGGGATGCTGCGCAAGCTGCGCGTCGGCGCGACGGTGCTCACGTCCGACGGCGGCCGGCTCACCTTTCTGCCGGAAAACGCGCTCGCCGGGCTCGACCCGGGCGACGACGCGGAAGTGCGCTGGCTCGCGGCCGAGCAGAGCAACAGCTCGCTCGTGATCGGCGACACGATCGTGCTGAAACTGGTGCGCAAGGTCGCGCACGGCATTCACCCGGAAGCGGAAATGAGCCGGCACCTGACGCGCATCGGCTACGCGAACACCGCGACGCTGGCCGGCGAGGTCGTGCACGTCGATCCGGACGGCACGCCGCACACGGTCGCGATCCTGCAGCGCTATGTCGACAACCAGGGCGACGCATGGACGCGATCGTTCGATTTCCTGCGCCGCGCGATCGACGAGCTCGCGCTGCCGGCCGCGGACGAAGGCGAGGCGGCCGAAACGGGCGAGGAACCCGATGCGCTGCTCGGCTATGCGGCGTTCGCGGGCATCATCGGTACGCGGCTCGGCCAGTTGCACGTCGCGCTCGCGCAGCCGTCCGACGATCCCGCGTTCGCGCCGGAGCGCGCGACGCCCGAACACGTCGACAGCTGGTGCGTCGATGCGATCGCGTCGTTCGAGCGCGCGCTCGACGTGCTGCGCACGCGGCTCGACGCGCTCGATCCGACCACCCGTGCATCGGCCGATGCGCTGCTCGCGTCGCGCGACGCGGCCGTGCAGGCGCTCGGCGAACTCGTGCCGCGCACGCTCGATGCGCAATGCACGCGGATTCACGGCGATTTTCATCTGGGCCAGGTGCTCGACGTGCAGGGCGACGCGCTGCTGATCGACTTCGAAGGCGAACCGGCGCGCCCGCTCGAGCGGCGTCGCGCGAAATCGCATCCGCTGCGCGACGTGGCCGGTTTGCTGCGCTCGCTGTCGTACGTGAGCGCGACCGCGCAGTTCGCGATCGAAAAAGCGCCGCCGCAGGCCGCCGGCCGCAAGCGCGCGCTGTTCGACCGCTTCGGGCAGGCAGCCGCCGACCGCTTCGTCGAATGCTATCGCGCGGCGGCCGACCTCGCGCCCGCGCGCTTCGTCGATCCGCACTATGCGGACCGCCTGCTCGCGCTGTTCCTGATCGACAAGGCGTCGTACGAGCTGTGCTACGAAGCCGCGAACCGGCCCGACTGGCTGAGCGTGCCGGTCGGCGGGCTCGCGGCGCTGGTCGACCGCCTGCTCGGCGACGGCGTGCTGCCCGACGACGGAGGAAACCCATGACCGACACGTTGTTCGCGCGCGCCGACATCGACGCGCTGCTCGCCGGCCGCCATCCCGACCCGTTCGCGTGCCTCGGCCCGCACGAACAGGATGACCGGATCGTCGTGCGGGCGCTGCTGCCCGGCGCCGAGCGCGTGCGCGCGCTGTCGCCGGACGGCGCCGAACTCGGCACGCTCGCGTGCGTCGATCGCGCCGGTTGCTTCGCGGGGACCATTGCGCACAATGGCGGCACGCCGCACTATCTGCTCTCGATCGACTGGCCGGATGCGCATCAGGTGACCGACGATGCGTACGCGTTCGGCACGCTGCTCGACGAAGCAGCGCTGGCGCGTTTTTCGGCCGGCGATCCCGAAGCCGTGCTCGACTGCCTCGGCGCGACGCCGGTGCGCATCGACGACACCGACGGCGTGCGGTTCGCGGTGTGGGCGCCGAACGCGCAGCGCGTGTCGGTGGTCGGCGATTTCAACGCATGGGACGGCCGCCGCCATCCGATGCGGCTGCGGCGGCCGTCCGGCGTGTGGGAGCTGTTCGTGCCGGGTATCGGCCCGGGCGAGCGCTACAAGTACGAGCTGTGCGCGGCCGACGGGCGCGTGCTGCCGCACAAGGCCGATCCGTGCGCACGGGCGACCGAGGCGCCGCCGCGCACGGCGTCGGTGGTCGCCGACGTTGCGGCGCTTCACGCGTTCGCCTGGCACGACGACGGCTGGATGCATGCGCGGCCGCGCGTCGACCGCTACCGCGTGCCGTGGTCGATCTACGAGGTCCATCCGGAGTCGTGGCAGCGCATTCCCGAGCAGATGGACCGCAGCGCGACGTGGGACGAACTCGCCGAGCGGCTGATTCCGTACGTGAAGGGGATGGGCTTCACGCACGTCGAGTTCATGCCGATCGCGGAATACCCGTTCGGCGGCTCGTGGGGCTACCAGCCGCTCGCGCAGTTCGCGCCGTCCGCGCGCTTCGGGCCGGTCGAAGGCTTCGCGCGGTTCGTCGACCGCGCGCACGCGGCCGGCATCGGCGTGCTCGTCGACTGGGTGCCCGCGCATTTCCCGAACGACGCGCACGGGCTCGCGCAATTCGACGGCAGCGCGCTGTACGAGCACGCCGATCCGCGCGAGGGCATGCATCCCGACTGGAACACCTGCGTGTTCAACGTCGGGCGCACCGAGGTCAGCGCGTTCCTCGTCGCCTCCGCGCTCGCGTGGGCGCGCCGCTATCACGTCGACGGCATCCGCGTCGATGCGGTCGCGTCGATGCTGTACCGCGACTATTCGCGCAAGGAAGGCGAATGGGTGCCGAACGTGTACGGCGGCCGCGAGAACCTCGAATCGGTCGCGTTCCTGCGCCGGCTGAACGACACGCTGCACGGTGACGCCGCGCCGGCCGGCGTCGTCACCGTCGCGGAGGAATCGACCGCGTGGCCGGGCGTCACCGCGTCGACCGGCGACGGCGGGCTCGGCTTCGACTTCAAGTGGAACATGGGCTGGATGCACGACACGCTCGCGTACCTGCACGAAGACCCGATCCATCGCCGCTACCACCACGACCGGATGACGTTCGGGCTCGTGTACGCGTTCTCCGAACGCTTCGTGCTGCCGCTGTCGCACGACGAGGTCGTGCACGGCAAGGGCTCGCTCGTCGCGAAGATGCCGGGCGACGCGTGGCAGCGGCTCGCGACGCTGCGCGCGTATTTCGGCTTCATGTGGGCCCACCCCGGCAAGAAGCTGCTGTTCATGGGCAGCGAATTCGCGCAGTGGAGCGAGTTCGCGCACGATGCGACGCCGCACTGGGACTTGCTCGACGCGCCCGCGCATCGCGGCGTGCAGCGGCTCGTGCGCGATCTCAACCGCGCGTACGCGGCCGAGCCGGCGCTGCATGCGCTCGACTGTCACGCGGCCGGCTTCTCCTGGCTGATCGGCGACGATCGCGACAACAGCGTGTTCGCGTTCGCGCGCCGCGACGATGCGGGGCGCCTGGTCGTCGCCGTCTGCAACTTCACGCCCGTGCCGCGCAGTGGCTACCGCCTCGGGCTGCCCGCGCCCGGCCAGTGGCGCGAACTGATGAACACCGATGCCGCGTCGTACGGCGGCACCAACGCCGGCAACGACGGCGCCGTGTGGGCCGAAGCCGTGCCCGCGCACGGCGAGGCGTGGTCGGCGACCTTGCGCCTGCCACCGCTCGCGACACTGTGGTTGACGCCCGCTTGACTCCTCGCGCCCTCGACACGGAGATCCGCCCCATGCCGACCGCCCTGCCCACCCGTCTCGAATCCGGCCGCAGCTATCCGCTCGGCGCGACCTGGGACGGCCTCGGGACCAACTTCGCGGTGTTTTCCGCGCACGCGCATCGCATCCAGCTGTGCGTGTTCGATCCGACCGGCCGCAAGGAACTCGCGCGCCTCGACCTGCCCGAATGCACCGACGAGGTGTGGCACGGCTACCTGCCGAACGCGCATCCGGGCACCGTGTACGGGTTCCGTGCAGACGGCCCCTATCAGCCGCAGCACGGCCATCGCTTCAACCCGACCAAGCTGCTGCTCGACCCGTACGCGCGCAAGCTGGTGGGCCAGTTCCGCTGGTCGGACGCGCTGTTCGGCTATCGCGTGCATTCGAACCGGGCCGACCTGTCGATGGACCGCCGCGATTCGGCGCCCGCGATGCCGAAGGCCGTGGTCGTCGACGAAGCATTCGACTGGAGCAACGACCGCCGCCCGAACGTGCCGTGGCGCAGCACCGTGATCTACGAGACCCACGTGCGCGGCGCGTCGATGCGCCGCGCGGGGCTGCGCCCGCCGGAGCGCGGCACGTTCGCGTCGCTCGCGCATCCGGCGTTCATCGATCACCTGCTGTCGATCGGCGTGACGACGGTCGAGCTGCTGCCGATCCACGCGTTCCTGCAGCAGCGCGAGCTCGTGAAACGTGGACTGCGCAACTACTGGGGCTACGACACGGCCGCGTTCTTCGCACCGGAGCCGTCGTATCTCACGACGCGGCGGCTCGACGAAATGCGCATCGCGGTCCGCCAGCTGCATGCGGCCGGCATCGAGGTCGTGCTCGACGTGGTCTACAACCACACGTGCGAAGGCAACCAGCTCGGGCCCACGCTGTCGTGGCGCGGCCTCGACAACGCGAGCTATTACCGGCTGCGGCCCGACGATCCGCGCTACCACGTCGACGAAACCGGCTGCGGCAACACGCTGAACCTGTCGCATCCGCGCGTCGTGCAGATGGTGATGGATTCGCTGCGCTACTGGGCGACCGCGTTCAACATCGACGGCTTTCGCTTCGATCTCGGCGTGACGCTCGGCCGCGAGGATCACGGCTTCGAGCCCGGCGCCGGATTCTTCGATGCGCTGCGGCAGGACCCGGTGCTCGCGCAGCGCAAGCTGATCACCGAGCCGTGGGATCTCGGCCCCGGCGGCTATCAGCTCGGCCGCCACCCGCCCGGCTTCGCCGAATGGAACGACCGGTTTCGCGATACCGTGCGGCGCTTCTGGCGCGGCGACGCGGGGCAGCGCCCGGAACTGGCCGCGCGGCTGTCGGGCTCGGCCGACCTGTTCAATCACGGGCGCCGCCGCACGTGGGCATCGGTCAATTTCGTCACCGCGCACGACGGCTTCACGCTCGCCGACCTCGTGTCGTATGCGGGCAAGCACAACGACGCGAACGGCGAGGACAACCGCGACGGCCGCGACGACAACTGCAGCGCGAACTGGGGCACCGAAGGGCCGACCGACGACGCGGCGATCCGCGACGTGCGCCAGCGCGTCGCGCGCTCGATGCTCGCGACGCTGTTTACCGCGCTCGGCACGCCGATGATCGTGGCGGGCGACGAATTCGGCCGCACGCAGCACGGCAACAACAACGCGTATTGCCAGGACAACGAACTGTCGTGGCTCGACTGGGACCTGGCGCACAGCGAGGACGGCGTGCAGATGACCCGCTTCGTGTCGCGGCTCGCCGCGCTGCGGCGCATGTATCCGGTGATGTCGGCACCGCGCTACCCGTCGGGCGACCGCGACGGCGCGCCGGGCATGCGCGAGATCGACTGGTTCGACGAACGCGGCGACGCGCTCACCGTGCCCGCCTGGGAGGACGGCGAACGCCGCGCGCTGACCATGCGGCGCGTCGGCACCGGCCGCACCGGACGCACCGAGGCGTTGCTCGTGATGCTGAACGCATCGGCCGACACCATCACGTTCATGCCGCCCGCACCCGTGCTCGATTACCGCATCCTGCTCGACACCGCGACGCCCGACTCGGGCCCGCGCTCGTGGCCGGAAGCGGGGCTCGACGTCGCCGCCCATGCAGCCGTAATCGCGGTCGCCGCCGTGCCGCCCGATCAGTCTTCCTGAGGACCGCCATGACTTCCCGTTCCGCCCGCCCCACCGGCACGCATGCATTCGAAGCGTCGTTCGGCGCGACCTGCATCGATGCCGAGCACACACGCTTCCGGCTATGGGCGCCCGCGAGCCGCACCGCCGCCGTCGAGCTGCAGGACGAAGGCGGTCGCGCGCTGCCGATGACGCCGGCCGGCGACGGCTGGTTCGAGACGGTCGCGCCGTGCGGCCCCGGCACGCTGTACCGCTACCTGCTCGACGACGCGCTCGCGGTGCCCGATCCCGCGTCGCGCTTCCAGCCGTACGACGTGCACGGCCCGAGCCAGGTCGTCGATCCGGCCGCGTACCGCTGGCGCCACGACGCATGGCGCGGCCGCCCGTGGCACGAGACGGTGCTGTACGAGCTGCATGTCGGCGCCTGCGGTGGCTACGCGGCCGTCGAGCGGCGGCTGCCGGCGATCGCCGAACTGGGCGTGACCGCGGTCGAACTGATGCCGGTCAATGCGTTCCCCGGCGCGCGCAACTGGGGCTACGACGGCGTGCTGCCGTTCGCGCCCGACGCGTCGTACGGGCGGCCCGAGGAGCTGAAATCGCTGGTCGATACCGCGCACGGGCTCGGGCTGCAGGTGTTCCTCGACGTCGTGTACAACCACTTCGGCCCCGAAGGCAACCTGCTGCCGCGCTACGCGCCCGAGTTCTTCCGCGCGGACCGGCAGACCGCGTGGGGGCCCGCGATCGATTTCTCGCGCCCGCAGACGAGTACGTTCTTCATCGACAACGCGCTGTACTGGCTCGACGAATACCGTTTCGACGGGCTGCGCATCGACGCCGCGCACGCGATCGACGACGATGCGTGGCTGCGCGAACTCGCGCGTCGCGTGCGCGCGCATGCGGGCGACGCGCGCCACGTTCATCTCGTGCTGGAGAACGAACGCAATACCGCGAGCCTGTTGGGCCCGGGCGGTTTCGATGCGCAATGGAACGACGACTTCCACAACAGCGCGCACGTCCTGCTGACCGGCGAGCGCGACGGCTACTACCGCGCGTACGCCGACGCGCCGCTGCGCCATTTCGCGCGCACGCTCGGCGAAGGCTTCGCGTACCAGGGCGAACCGTCGCCGCTGCACGACGGTGCCGCGCGCGGCGAGCCGAGCGCGCACCTGCCGCCGACCGCGTTCGTCGCGTTCCTGCAGAACCACGACCAGATCGGCAACCGCGCGTTCGGCGAGCGGCTGCGCGCGCTCGCGAACGACGACGCGGTGCGCGCGGCCACCGCGCTGATGCTGCTCGCGCCGTCGATCCCGCTGCTGTTCATGGGCGAGGAAGACGGCAGCACGCAGCCGTTCCAGTTCTTCACCGACTATCGCGGTGCGCTCGCCGACGCGGTGCGCGACGGCCGGCGTCGCGAATTCGCCGCGTTTCCCGCGTTCGCCGACGCCGCGCATCGCGACGCGATTCCCGACCCGAACGACATCGCGACCTTCGTGCGCTCGTCGTCGCACCATCCGCCCGACGAGTCGTGGCCCGACGCGGCCGCGTGGCGGCGCTTCTATCGCAGCGCACTGGCCGTGCGCGCGGCGCTCGTGACGCCACACCTGGCCGGCGCGCAGTCGCTCGGCGTCGAACTGCTCGCGGGCGACGACGACCCGCCCGCGCTCGTCGCGCGCTGGCGCCTCGGCGACGGCAGCACGCTGACGATCGCGCTGAATCTCGGCTCGCACGACGCGACGCTGCCCGATCTGCCGGTCGGCAAGATCGTGTTCGAGACGCCGCCGCGCGCGCGCGACCGGCTGCCGGGCGGACACGTGCCGCCGCGCGCGTGCCTCGCGTGGCGCGACGGCGCGGTCAACCAGGATGCGCGGCATCACCGCGCGAACGGACGGAGCCCGTCATGACGACCGACGTCCCGATCGCGGCGCTCGCCCGCGCGGCCGGCCTCGAACCCGACTGGACCGACGCGGGCGGCGTCGCGCAACGCGTGGACGACGACGCGCTCGTCGCGCTCGTCGATGCGCTCGGCTGGCCGTGCGGCACCGCGATCCAGCGGGTCGACAGCGCGGCGGCGCTCGCGGACGCGAACGCGTCGCCGCCGCGCGTCGTGACCGGCGACGCCGGCCTGCCATTGACGCTGCCCGCGACCGTCGCGCCGCCGGGCGCGCGCTTCCGGATCTCGCTCGAGACCGGCGGGCACGTGGACGGACGCGTGGGCGGCGCGGGCGAACACGGCACGCTGCCGCCGCTCGCGATGCCCGGCTATCACGCGCTCGACATCGGCGAGCAGCGCATCGGGCTCGCGATCGCGCCGCCGCGCACGCGCCCGTTCGACGCGTTCGCCCGCACCCATGACGCGGGCCGCCGCTGGGGCATCGCGGCGCAGCTCTACAGCCTGCGCCGCACCGGCGACGACGGCGCGGGCGACTACACGGCGCTCGCGCGGCTGGCCGCGCAGGCCGCGCGACACGGCGCGCAGGCGGTGGCGATCAGCCCGACGCATGCCGGCTATCCGGCGCTGCCCGCGCACGACAGCCCGTATTCGCCGTCGTCGCGACGCTGGCACAACGTCGCGTATCTCGACTGCGACGCGGTGCCGGGCGCGGGCGCCGCGTCGCATCCCGCGGCGGCCGCCACGGCCGACGCCGCGCTGATCGACTGGCCTCGCGTGCTGCCGATGAAGCTGCGCCGTTTGCGCGCATGCTTCGACGCGTGGCGCGCGAGCGACGACCCGTCGCGCGACACCTACCAGCGGTTTCGCGCGGCGGGCGGTGCGGCGCTCGACGCGCATGCGCGCTTCGATGCGCTGCAGGCGTTCTGCATCGAGCACGGGATCGGCGCGGATTGGCGGCAGTGGCCGGCGCCGTGGCGCACGCCGGGATCGGCGGAAGTCGACGCGTTCGCGCATGCGCATGCCGACACGATCGCGTTCCACACGTTCCTGCAATGGTGCGCGTCGCGCGCGCTCGGCGACGCGCAGCACGCGGCGCGCGGCGCGGGCATGGCGACCGGGCTGATCGCCGATCTCGCGGTCGGCTCGGATCGCGCCGGCAGCGACGCGTGGGCGCACGGCACGACCTTGCTGCGCGGCGTGTCGCTCGGCGCGCCGCCCGACCTGTTCAACGCCGCCGGCCAGGCGTGGGGCGTGACGACGTGGACGCCCGCCGCGTTGCGCGCGGATGGCTTCGCGCCGTTCATCGAGCTGCTGCGCGCCGCGTTCGCGCACGCGGGCGGCATCCGCATCGATCACGTGCTCGGCTTCGCGCGGATGTGGATCGTGCCGGGCGGCGGCTCGCCGCGCAGCGGCGCGTACCTGCGCTATCCGCTCGACGATCTGGTGCGGATCGTCGCGCTCGAGGCGGCACGCCATCGCGCGATCGCGATCGGCGAGGATCTCGGCACCGTGCCGGCCGGGTTGCGCGAACGGCTCGGCGCGCAGGGTGTCGCGGGCATGCGCGTGCTGTGGTTCGAGCGCGACGCGCAGGGTGCGTTCCGCCCGCCGTCCGCGTGGGATCGCGATGCGATCGCGACGACCTCGACGCACGATTTGCCGACCGTGGCCGGCTGGTGGCGCGGCGTCGATCTCGGATGGCGGCGCGTCGCGGCCGAGGCCGCAGCCGCGAAGCGACGCGACGAATCGCAACCGCGCGACGTCGCCGCCCCGGCGCCGGACGATGCGAGCGCGCACGATTCGGATGAGATCGTGCAAAGCATGGCGTTCGGACACGACACCGTGCAGCGCCCCGAACCGGGCAACCCGACGCCGCCGCCGGCGTCGCCGCCCGAGCTGCTCGCCGCTCACGCGGAACGCGCGACCGAGCGCGCCGCGCTGTGGCACGCGCTGCAGCAGGCCGGGTGCGTGCCGGCCGACGCCGCGACGCCGCCCGCCGACATGCCGCCGGTGAACGCGATCCTCGGCTACGTCGCGAGCGGCCCGGCGCCGCTCGCGCTGCTGCCGCTCGAGGATCTGCTCGCGCTCGACGCGCAGCCGAACCTGCCGGGGCAGCCGTGCGGCCATCCGAACTGGCGGCAGCGGCTGCCGCGCACGATCGACGCGCTGTTCGACGCCGACGTGCGCACGCGCATCGCCGCCGTCGTGCATGCGCGCCGCGCGCAGGGGCGCCGCCGATGATCCCGCGCGCGACGCTGCGACTGCAGCTGCATGCGGGCTTCACGTTCGACGACGCGGCCGCGCACGCCGACTACTTCGCGCGGCTCGGCGTCAGCCACCTGTACCTGTCGCCGGTCTCGACGGCCGAGCCGGGTTCGCTGCACGGCTACGACACCGTCGACTACGGCACGCTCGGCGCGGCACTCGGCGGCGAAGCCGGCTTCATGCGGCTCGTCGACGCGCTGCGCGCGCGCGGCCTCGGCGTGATCGTCGACATCGTGCCGAACCACATGGGCGTCGGCGGGTCGTCGAACGGCTGGTGGAACGACGTGCTCGAATGGGGGCCGGCGAGCCCGTACGCACGCTATTTCGACATCGACTGGCATCCGCCCGACCCCGCGCTCGACGGCAAGGTGCTGCTGCCGTGCCTCGGCGCGCCGTACGGCGACGCGCTCGCGGCCGGCGACATCACGCTGCGCGCCGATCCGGCCGCCGGCCGCTTCTACATCGCATGCCCCGGCCGGCGGTTGCCGGTCGCGGTCGCCACCTACGCGGAGATCCTGCGCATCGCGAACCGCGCGGACCTGAACGCGCTGGCCGAGCGTTTCGACGCCGCGCCGGCACGCGACAGCGCGCGGCTCGCCGCCGCCCATGCGGCGCTGCGCGATCATGCGGCCGCGCACGGCCCGCACGCGCTCGACGCGGTATTGCGCGGCGCCGACCCGCGCCGCGCGCGCTCGCG
>NZ_JAKWFH010000053.1:0-50475 GCF_029522185.1 Burkholderia sp. IO2
CGACAGCGCGCGGCTCGCCGCCGCCCATGCGGCGCTGCGCGATCATGCGGCCGCGCACGGCCCGCACGCGCTCGACGCGGTATTGCGCGGCGCCGACCCGCGCCGCGCGCGCTCGCGCGCGTGCCTGCACCGGTTGCTCGAACGCCAGCACTACCGGCTCGCGTGGTGGCGCACGGCCGCCGACGAGCTGAACTGGCGGCGCTTCTTCGACATCGCGACGCTCGCGGCCGTGCGCGTCGAAGACGGCGCGGTGTTCGACGCCGTGCATGCGCTGCCGCTGCGCCTGCATGCCGCCGGGCTCGTCGACGGCGTGCGCGTCGATCACGTCGACGGCCTCGCCGATCCGCGCGCATATTGCCGCAGGCTGCATGCGCGGCTCGCCGCGCAGCGCGACGCGCGGCCGTACGTCGTGGTCGAGAAGATCCTCGCGCCGGGCGAGGCGCTGCGCGCCGACTGGGCCGTCGCCGGCACGACCGGCTACGACTTCATGAACGACGTCGGCGCGCTGCTGCACGACCCGGCCGGCGCCGAGCCGCTCGCCGCGCACTGGGCGGCCGTGTCGGGTTCGGCGCGCACGTTCGCGCAGGAAGCGCTCGACGGCAAGCGGCGCGTGCTGATGCGCCAGCTCGCCGTCGAGCATGCGCGGGTCGCGCGGTTGCTGCACGAGATCGCACGAGCGTCGCCCGCGACGCGCGACGTGAGCCGGATCGCGATCCAGCGCGTGCTCGGCGAACTCGCGGTGCGATTGCCGGTGTACCGGATGTATCCGGCGCCAGGCGACGAGCCGGCCGACGCAGACCGGCGCGTACTCGCCCGCGCGTATGAAGCTGCATACGCGGCGGTCGATCCGACCGACCGGTTCGCGCTCGAGCGCGTCGCCGCGTGGCTCGGCTTGCCGGTCGTGCGCGTGCCGCGCGCGGACGCCGCTGCGCTCGTCGCGGCGCGCGTCGCGTTCGCGCAGCTCACCGCGCCGCTGGCCGCGAAGGGCGTCGAGGATACCGCCAACTATCGCTACGGCCGGCTGCTGTCGCGCAACGAAGTCGGCGCCGATGCCGGCGACTTCAGCCTGTCGCGCGGCGCCTTCCATGCGCGCAACCGGCGCCGCGCGCGCACCGTCCCGCATGGGCTCGTCGCGACGGCCACGCACGACCACAAGCGCGGCGAGGATGCGCGTGCACGGCTCGCGGTGCTGAGCGAGGTGCCCGATGCGTGGCGCGCGGTGTCGCTCGACTGGTCGGCGCTGAATCTCCGTCATCGCGGCGGCGCGCACCGCGACCTCGCGTGGACGCCCGGGCCGGCCGCCGAGGCGATGCTGTACCAGACGCTGGTCGGCTGCTGGCCGCCGGCGCTCGCGCCCGACGATGCGGCCGGCCTCGACGCGCTCGCGACGCGCGTCGTGCAATGGCAGACGAAGGCGCTGCGCGAAGCGAAGCAGAACACCGACTGGCTCGCGCCCGAGCCGGATTACGAGCGCAACTGCGAAGCGTTCGTCCGCGCGATCCTGACGCCGCGCGGCGCAGGCGATTTTCCGCATCGGCTGCACGCGTTCGTCGCGCGGATCGCGCCGGCCGGCGTCGTCAACAGCCTCACGCAAACGGCGCTGCGCAACGCGTCGCCCGGCGTGCCCGATCTGTATCAAGGTACCGAGCGATGGGATCACTCGCTCGTCGATCCGGACAACCGGCGCGACGTGCCATTTGCGACGCTGGCGGCCGAACCGGTCGACGGCCCCGTCGCGTCGTATCTGCCGACGTGGCCCGATGCGCGCGTGAAGCGCGCGCTGATCGAGCGGATGCTGGCGCTGCGTGCACGATGGCCGGCGACGTTCGCGGACGGCGCGTACGTTCCGCTGCGGGTGCGCGGCCCGCTCGCGCGACACGCGGTGGCGTTCGCGCGATGTGATGAGGCGGCGACCGTGGTGGTGGTCGCGACCCGGCTCGCGTGCCGGTTGCTGGGGGAAGCGCCGGGGTTGCCGCGCGTGGAGCCCGCGCAATGGCGCGATACGGCGGTCGCTCTGCCGCGCGGCGTGGCAGGACCGTGGACGGACGGGTTGAATGCGGCGCAAGCAATCGATGCGCCGGACGGCACGCTGGCGCTGGATCGCTGTCTGGCCGAGCTGCCTGTTGCGGTGCTCGTTGCTGCGCGGACTGGACATTGAAGCCAACGCCCGTTGCGTGCCAGCCCCGAGTCACCGAAATCGATTGTGCGCACGCGCAATCGAATTACAACCGAAACACCTGCTCGCAAGCGATTTCGTGCTACCCGACGATGGGCGTCGGCAATTCACGACCATTCTTCCGGCGGCATCTCGCCGCGGTCGTCCTCCCACAGCGGTTTCCCCGCCTCTTCCCCGCGGCTCGGCGTTACCGGCCCGTTTCCGCTCGCGCGACCATCACCGCGCCCAACTCGCCGCGCGTCGTCGCGCGGCCCCGCAGCCTGCGGGCGTTTCCGCGTGCGCGTCGGCGTCACGGTTCGCTGGCCGCTGCGGCGGCCTTCGTCCGTCGATCCCGCGTCGTTCGTCGGTCGTGCGTTCGAAGCTGTAGCCATGCTTTTCTCCTGTGTCATCGAAAGAAACCGGTCGCCCGCATGCAGCAATTTCGATGCCGGGCGCCGGGCAAGCGTCTTGCTCCCCCGATTCGACCGAAACCGTTCCGGAGGTGACGATGCCGACGAATCGCAACACGCCGCCCGCCACACGCCGCCGCCTCGGCGGATGGATGGCCAGCGAGGAAGCGCACATGGCCGCGTTCCGCGAAAAAATCGCGAGCGAAGCGCGCGCACAGGCCGGCGACCGGCTGCGTACGCCCGCCGTGCAGGAACTCGCGCAGCTGTTCGACGACAACGCCGTGCTGCGCATGAACCTGACCCGCGCGATCGACGAGGCGCGCGAAGCGGGATACCGGCTCGGCTATGCGTCGATCGGCGAGCTGATGACCGTGCTCGACCATCTGATGACCTACACGCCGCCGTTCAGCGAGGAAAGCCTGATCGTGTGTCCGCTGAACGCGTTCTTCGACTGGCCGATGTGCATGCCGTCGGGCCACGCGGTGTTTCGCGACGCGGCCGTCAACGCGCAGTTGAAGCGCGTGCTGAACGTATGGTGCGATTTCCTCGGCGGCCCGCATTCGCGCGCGCATCTCGACACGGCGGCGCCCGACGGCTGGTTCTGCGACGCGGCACGCAAGCGCCTGGGGCTGTCGCAGTTCCAGTATCGCGAGGACCAGCCGCACTGGGGCTTCGATTCGTGGAACGACTTCTTCACGCGGCGCTTTCGCGACGGCGCGCGGCCGGTGGCGGCGCCCGACGATCCGCACGTGATCGTCAGCGCGTGCGAGGCCGCGCCCTATCACACCGAAACCAACGTGAAGCTGCGCGACACGTTCTGGATCAAGGCGCAACCGTACTCGCTGCGCGACCTCTTCACGCCCGCATGGCTGTCGCTCGCCGAGCGCTTCGTCGGCGGCGACGTCTACCAGGCCTACCTCAGTGCGTACAACTATCACCGCTGGCATGCGCCGGTGCGCGGCGTCGTCACGCATGCGTATCGGGTCGACGGCGCCTACTATTCGGTCGCCGAAGCGGAAGGCCCCGACCCGGCCGGCCTCAACGACTCGCAGGGCTACATGACGGCGGTCGCCGCGCGCGCGGTGGTCGCGATCGCCTGCGACGATCCCGGCATCGGGACGGTCGCGGCCGTGTTCGTCGGGATGGGCGACGTGTCGTCGTGCGTGATCGAGGTCGTGCCGGGCCAGCGCGTCGACAAGGGCGACGAGATCGGCTATTTCCAGTTCGGCGGCTCGACCTACTGCCTGCTGTTCGAGGCCGGCGTGATCGACCGCTTCCTGTACGCGCCGCCGTTCGACGGCGAGCCGCCGGTCGTGCAGGTCAACGCATCCGTCGCGATCGCGCGGTAAGCGGCGCGCGCGGGCCGGCGCGTCACGCGTCGGCCGCGTCGCTTACGCCGATCCCATGGGATTCGGCGGCGTCGTGACGTTGCACGCACCGCAGGACCGACAGTCCGTCGGCGGTCAACGCGGGTCGGTGCGCGCCCGACGCGTCGTCGTGCTGCAGCACGATCAGGTGTTGTTCGACGAGCGCGAGAACGTCGTCGCGGTCGATCTGGATCTGTTCGGGTGCGTGATGCGCCAGGAACAGCGCGGCGAATTCATGGGCGGTCAGCATGCTCGTTTCCCCGTTGGCGGCTGCGCGCGATGCGACACCGGCGTCGCATCGGCATGCGGCGCGAATCGTGCGCCGGCGCCGGTATGAGCATGCAGGGACCGTGCCAAGGGACGTCATGCGGCCGGCGTCCGTACGGTGCGCGCGCCGCGCGATGTGGCACCGTGGAATGCGGGTGAACCGCTGCAAAGTTTTCAACGGCATGTAAGGGCGGGCGACGGCCGGCGCCAGGTGCGAGGAACGTGCCGGAAAACGTGCCGGAAAACGCTCTCCGCTCACGTCCGCCGCGAGCGAAACAACCCGGCCCGCGCCCGCCCGGCCGGCGCACGGAAATACCCGCTGTGCAGCACCACGTCGTGGTTGCCGCTCGCCAGCACGTCGGCGCACGCGGCTTCGATACGCGCGCGGCCGTTTTCGAACGCATCGCGCAGATCGGCCTCCAGCGCGGACTTCGCACCGAAATGATCTTCCAGCGCCTCGACCGTGATCGCGCAGGCGTGCGGCACCCCGTCGACCTCGACCACGAAGCGCAACTGCAGCGCCGCGCCGTCGAAGGTCGGCGGTTCGTCGGTCAGCGTCACGGGGCGCGGGGAATCGGACGACATCGGCTCATGCCCCCCGCGACGCGAGGCGCTCGACCAGCGCACCGTTGAACGCGGGCAGGTCGGCCGGCTTGCGGCTCGTGATCAGGTTGCCGTCGCGCACGACTTCCTCGTCCACCCACTTGCCGCCCGCATGACGGATGTCGTCCTGCAGGCTCGGCCAGCTCGTCATCGTCTTGCCCTCCACCAGCCCGGCCGACACGAGCAGCCAGCCGCCGTGGCAGATCGCCGCGATCGGCTTGCCGGCGCCGACGGCCGCCGTCACGAATTCGCGCGCGGCCGGCACCATCCGGATCGCGTCGCCGTTGATGACACCGCCCGGCAGCACGACCGCGTCGTAGTCGCCTTCACGCGCGTCGTCGAACGTGCGGTCGACCTTCACGCGCTCGCCCTTGTCGACGTGCCGGAAACCCTGGATCTCGCCCTGCTTCTGCGAGATCACGTCCACCTGCGCGCCTTCGGCCGCGAGCGCGCGCTGCGGTTCGACGAGCTCGGCTTCCTCGAAACCGTCGACCGCGAGAATCGCTACCTTGCAATGATCCAGCCTGCCGCTCATGGATGCCTCCGTGGAAAGGTCCGTGGAAAGGAATAGGAACAAGGCACGCGTCGTGCCGTGTCGGTCGCCCAGCAAGCGCCGTTCCGGCCGCGCAGACTGCGGCCGCCGGCGCGGACGTGCCGGCGCGGATGCGCATGCGTTCCGGCCACCGGGGAACGACCCGCAATCGAATGCGATCGGCGGGCTGCCCGGCCGCCGGGCCCCGTGCTACTGCAAAGATTTCAACGGGATGTAACGCGACGCCGTGCGCCGATCCCGTGCGATTACTGCAGATGACGCACGGCGTCGAGCATCGCGTCGGTCAGCTCGACCGTCAGCGTCAGGTTCTCGTCGGTATCGGGCAACTGTTCCAGCGTCTGCTGCACGGCGTCATGCAGCATCGCGTGGACGCGCATCCGCGCGCCTTCGTCGAGATCCGCGTAGCGTTCCATCGTCGAGCATTCGAGCGCGAGCACGACCGAATGGCGGGCCGCCTCGGGCGGCGCTTCGACGGCGTTCGCCCACGCCGCATGGAACATGACCCTGCCCGTTTCGACGTCCACGTGGACCGTCGTGTCGAGATCGTCCGTGTCGCTCGCATCGCCGTCGATCTCGTCGTTGTCCACAAAAATCCGGGAATTCGATTGCATGATGTCCTCCTGCGTGGCGGCGGCGCGCCCGTCCCGGGAAACCGCGCCGCCATCGCGCCGTGCCGGCCGCGCCGGCACGACACCGTCAATAACCGCTGGAACCGCCGCCCGTGCCGCCGGCCCCGCCGCCGCCCGTGCCCGTCGAGCCGGCCGAACCGCCGTTGCCGGTGCCGCCCGAGCCGCCGGCGCCGCCGGCCCCGCCCGACCCGCCGCCGACCCCGCCGCCGGTGGCGCCGCTACCGCCTTCGCCCGCACCGTTCGGGCCACCGCCCGGCTTCACATGGCCGGCCGACCCGCTGTGCGAACGCATGCCGTGCTTCGCGCCATGCCGCTGCGTGCCGGCCGGCGGGGGCGGCGCGGTCGTATTGCCGTTGGTGCCCGGCGTCGACATGTCCATCGACGGATTCGGCGCGCCGGTGCCCTCGTCCGAGCGCTGCGAGTTCTGCGCCCATGCGGCCGGTGCGGCCGCGACGATCGCGACGGCTGCGCACGCCAGCACGTGCCGCGCGACACACTTCGATTCGAATGCTGATTTCATGGCGTTTTCTCCCTGTGGGTGATCGCTTGATGGAAATTCCTGCTCCGGTCTTTCAGCAAGGCCCATGCCGTCGTCGGCACGTTCGCGACCCGGCACGCGGTTTGCGTCCGCCGTGTTCGCACGACCGTCCTGTGATTCCATACGGAGCCCCTTGCCTTATGCCTTCCGCTTCTGCTTCCCACGCGCACGCCAAGTCGCACGGCAAACGCCACACGCGCCGACCCGGCCGCGCGCGCAGCGCCGACCCGACCCACCGCAAGCGCTGGTCCGGCGAAGTCACGCAAAAAAGCGATGCACTCGACATCGAGCCCGACATCTTCAAATCCGACGATCCGGCCGCGATCGCCGCGTCGCTGAAGCGCTCGGCCGAACACAGCCGCCGCCGCAAGGCGTCGCCGTTCCAGTCGGCGATGTCGATGCTGAACTTCTACGTGAACCGCGCGGGCCGCAACCTGCCGAAAACACGCCGCGCGACGCTCGAACGCGCGAAGCGGAAGCTGCGCGAGGCATTCGGCCGCAAGCCCTGACGGCTGGCGCGCCGCCTCTCTCCCCCTGCTGCGATCACACGCATGCATGAAACGCTCTGGTATCTGATCATCGGCGCGGTGCTGCTCGGCATGGGCGTCGTGACGTCCACGCTGCGCCACCTGCCCTGCAGCTCGGCCATGATCTATCTGGTGCTCGGCGTCGCGCTCGGTCCGACCGGCGCCGACCTGCTGCATCTCGACCTCGAACGCGACGGGCGCCTGCTGCGCGAGATCGTCGAAGTCGCGCTGCTCGTGTCGCTGTTCGCGATCGGGCTGCGGTTGCGCGTGCCGCTGTCCGACAAGCTGTGGCTCGTGCCGTGCCGTCTCGGGCTGCTCGCGATGGTCGTCACCGTGCCGCTGCTCGCCGTCTGCGCGGTGCTCGCGCTGGGCCTGGGCTGGGGCCCCGCGCTGCTGCTCGCGGCGATCCTCGCGCCGACCGACCCCGTGCTCGCGCACGACGTGCAGGTGCACGATCCGGGCGATCGCGACCTGGTGCGCTTCGCGCTGTCCGGCGAAGGCGGGATGAACGACGGCATCGCGCTGCCGTTCGCGCTCGCGGGACTCGCGCTGTGCGGCGCACCGGGCGCGACGCACGGTATCCCGCCGCTGTCCGGCACGTTCGCGCTGGTCGCGCTGTGGGGCATCGCGGGCGCGGCCGCGATCGGCGGCGGGCTCGGCTGGGTCACGACGAAGACGATCGGCTGGCTGCGCACGCGGCACGCGCAGGCGCTCGGCCTCGAAGGTTTCTTCGCGCTCGCGCTGATCGTGCTGTCGTTCGGCGCCGCGCAGCTCGCGCATACGTTCGGCTTCATCGCGACGTTCGCGGCCGGCGTCGCGATGCGGCGCGTCGAGCATCGCGCGAGCGGCGACCGCCCGCCGCGCGAAGTGATCGGCCAGATCGATTCGGAAGACGTCGTCGCGACCGAGAAGCATCCGGAGAAAGCGCATGCGTTCATGGCCGAATCGGTGCTCGGCTTCACGATCGAGCTCGAACGGATCGCCGAGGCGATCGTGATGACGATGGTCGGCAGCGTGCTCGCGACGCTGCCCGGCCCGCTGCTCACGTGGGGCGCCGTCGCGCTGGCCGCCGTGCTGTTCGTCGCGGTGCGCCCGCTCGCGGTGCTGGTCACGCTGGCCGGCTCGCGTGCGACGCATGCGCAGCGGCGGCTGATGGCGTGGTTCGGCATTCGCGGGATCGGCTCGTTCTACTATCTGCTGTTCGCGCTCGAGCACGGACCGTCCGACGTCGTGCGCCCGCTCGCGGCGCCGGTGCTGGCGGTGGTGTCCGCGTCGGTGGTCGCGCACGGGATTTCCGCGACGCCGCTGATGAACTGGTATTACCGGCTGCAGCAGCATCGGCGCTGACGGCTCACGCATCGGCGCCGAGCCGCGCACGCATCGCCGCGGTGATGCGCTGGCGCGTCTTCGCATAACCTTCCCACGGGTCGCGCTTCAGCGTATCCAGCCGTTCGTGCAGCGTGTCGATCGTCCATTGCGCGCCGCCGGTCGTCGCGGGCACCTCGTCCCAGTCGAGCGGCACCGACACGCCCATGCCGGGCCGCGCGCGCACCGAATACGCGGCGATCGTGCTCGCGCCGCGGCCGTTGCGCAGATAGTCGACGAAGATCTTGCCGCGCCGGTGGCGCGGCCCCATCGTCGCGGTGAAACGGTCGGGCAGCGTACCGGCGACGTGCTGCGCGACCGCGCGCGAAAAGTCCTTCACGTCGTCCCAGCCCGCATGCCGCGTGAGCGGCACGACGACGTGCAGCCCCTTGCCGCCGCTCGTCTTGCAGAACGATACGAGCCCGAGTTCGTCGAGCAGCCCGCGCACGAGCTGCGCGGCGTCGATCATCGTGCGCCACGGCAGCGCCGGGTCGGGATCGAGGTCGAACACGATGCGGTCGGGCCGCTCGATGTTCGACGCGTGCGCGTTCCACGTATGCAGCTCGACCGTGCCCATCTGCGCGGCGCCGAGCAGCGCGTCGACGCTGTCGATCGACAGCAGCGGCCCGTGGCCCGGGTCGAGTCCTTCGTGCTGCGTGACGAACGGAATCTCGCGGCGTTCCGCGTGCTTCTGGAAGAACAGTTCGCCGGCGATGTCGCCGGGTGCGCGCACGAGCGACACGGGCCGGCCTTTCAGGTCGGGCAACAGCCACGGCGCGACCCATTGCCAGTACCGCGCGAGATCGAGCTTGCGCGTGCCGCTTTGCGGATCGAGCACGCGCTCGGGATGCGTGATGCGCACGCGGCCGATCGTATCGTCGCCGGTATCGGCATCGGCGCGCGCGCCGCGCGCCTGGCCCGTGCTCGCGTGACGATCGGTGCGCGACGCACGCCGCGGCTTGTCCTGCGTAGTCGAACGCTGATCCATCGCCCCCTCCGTTTCCGTGTGTGTCGGCATCTCGCGGACGATCTGCTCCGCCGGCTTGTCGTCGCGCAACGCGATGAACGCGGCCTGCCGCACGATGCCGTCACCGGTCCATTCCGCGAATTCGCATTCGGCGACGAGCGTCGGCTCGACCCAGTGCACGCGCGTGCGCGTGCGTTCGCGCGGCGGCGCATCGAACGGCATCGTGTCGCGCTCGTGCTTGCGCAGGATCGCGGCGAGACGGTCGAGCATCCGCGCGTCGAAGCCGGTGCCGACGCGGCCGACGTAGCGCAGCGGCCCCGGCCCGCGTCGCCGTTTGCCGGCCGGCGCCGGTTCGTGCACGCCGAGCAGCAGCGCGCCGAAGCCGCGCCGGCTGCCCGACGGCTCCGTAAAGCCGCCGATCACGAACTCCTGCCGGCGCCGGCATTTGAGCTTGATCCACGCGGGCGAACGGCCGGCGCGGTAGCGCGACTCCGCGCGCTTGCCGATCAGCCCTTCGAGGCCGGTGTCGCAGGCGCTCGCGATCAGCGATGTGATGTCCTCGCCGAGATCGGGCGAAAAGCGCACGCGCGCCGGGTCGCAGTTCGCGAGCAGCGGCTCGAGCAATGCGCGACGGGCGGTGAGCGGCGCGTCGCGCAGGTCGTAGCCGTCGAGATAAGGCAGATCGAACACGAAGAAAGTGATCGTGTCCGAACGGTCCGTGCCGAACGCGTTCTGCAGCGCCTGGAAATCCGGCAGGCCGTTGTCGCCGAGCACGACGGCCTCGCCGTCGAGCCACGCGTCGTCGACGTCGAGCGCCGCGAGCGCGTCGCGCTGCGCGCGCAGCTTCGCGGTCCAGTCCCGGCCTTCGCGCGTCATCAGCGTGACGCGTCGGCGCGCGCCCTTCCCGGCAATGCGCGCGAGGATTCGATAGCCGTCGAACTTCAGTTCGTAGCACCAGCCGCCCTGAGTCGGCGGCGCATCGACCAGCGTCGCGAGTTGCGGCGCGACGCGCTCGGGCAGCGGCGCGCGCACCGCGCCTTCGACTTGCGACGGTTCGGTGGGGCGCGGGCCTTCGTGACTTTCGGGGCTTTCGGGGCTTTCGGGGCTTTCGGGGCTTTCGGGGCTTTCGCGTCGCGCGGCACGTGCATCGCCATTCGCGCCATCCGCGCTGTTCGATCCGCGACGCCGCGCAGCATGCTTGCGCGCCGCGCCGTGGGACGCATCGTCACGCACACTCCCCGGCCGCTCGCCGACGACGTCGAATTCATCGGCGCTGCGCGCGTCGTCGTCGCGCTCCTTGATCAGCAGCCACTGCTCCTGACGCCCCTCCTGCCGCCCGCTGCGCACGAGCGCCCAGCCGCCGTGCAGCTTTTCGCCGTCGAGCCTGAACGTCAGCTTGCCGGCCCGATAGCCTTCGCGCGCATGCGCGATGCCGCCATCGGGCGTCCACGTACCTTCGTCCCACACGACGACCGACCCCGCACCGTAATGCCCGGCCGGAATCTCGCCTTCGAACGACGCGTATTCGAGCGGATGATCCTCGACGTGCACGGCGAGCCGCTTCACCTGCGGATCGAAGCTCGGCCCCTTCGGCACGGCCCACGACTTCAGCGTGCCGTCGAGTTCGAGCCGGAAATCGTAGTGCAGCCGGCGCGCGTGGTGCTCCTGGATCACGAAGCGCAGCGGATGGCCTGCGCGTGCGGCAGGCTTCGCGTTTGGCTGCGTCCCCGCTTTCGTCTGCGCCTTCGCGCGACGCTTGCCGTGCGCGCCTTCGGGCTCGGGCGTCGCGCCGAAACGGCGCTTGCGGCGATACGGATCGAGCTTGCCGGCCATTGCGTCACCTCGTCGGAGTCGAAGTCGGAGTCGGCGTCATCGGCGTCATGCCGCGTGCTTGCGGCGCGCGGCGGTCTTCTTCGCCGCAGGGTCGCTCGCCGCGCCGCGTTTCGCTGCAGTCCGCTTCGCCGCGGTTTTCGTCGCGGCGCCTTTCGATGCGGACTTCGCCGCCGGCTTGCGGCGCGCGCCGCTCCGCGATGACGACGACGACGCCTCGTCCTCCGCTTCGTCGCGCGCCTCGCGCAGATCCGCCGCGCGTGCGCCGGCGCCGCCCTTCAGGCTGCGCTTCAGCAGCTCGGTGAGATCGACCACGTTGCTCGTCGCGCGGCCGGTTTGCGCGGGCCGGTCCTCGATCTCCTCGATCTTGCCGGCGCGCACCTTGCGCTCGACCAGTTCGAGGATGTCGTCGCGGAACGTGTCGTGATATTCGTCGGGGGTCCATTTGCCCGACATGTCGTCGATCAGCTTCTTCGCCATCCCCAGCTCGCGCGCGGTGACGCCCGCGCCCTTCGCGTCGTCGGCCGGCACCGACAGCTCGTCGAGCGGCCGCAATTCCTCCTGCCAGCGCAGCGTATCGAGCGCGAGTATCGGCCCGACAGGGATCAGCGCGCCCAGATGCTGGCGGTCGCGCATCACCACGAGCGCGATGCCGATCTTGCCGCTGTCCTTCAGCGCGTCGCGCAGCAGCGCATAGACCTTCTCGCCCTTGCGGTCCGGCACCAGGTAGTACGGCGTGTCGAGATAGAGGAACGACACGGCGTCCTCGTCGACGAAGGTCAGGATGTCGACGGTCTGCGTCGATTCCGGGTTCGCCGCGCGGATTTCGTCGTCGGTGAGCACGACGTAGCGCTCCTTCTCGTACTCGTAGCCGCGCACGATGTCCTCGCGCGTGACCTCCTTGCCGGTGCGCTTGTTGATCTGCCGATAGCCGATCGGGTCCATCGAGCGCTTGTCGAGCATCCGGAACGACGGCTTCACGGTGCGCGTCGCCGGAAACAGCTGCACGGGCACGTGCACGAGCCCGAAGCTGATCGCGCCTTTCCATATCATCCGCGGTGCCATGCGTGTTCCTCCTTGCCGAATGCGCGCCCGCCCGCGGGCAGGCGCGCCGTACGGCGCGCGCCGCTGTCGGCCCTATGCCGGCAGCTCCGCCGCCTGCTGCTCGCGCGCCCACACGCGATGCTGGCCGAGGTGGTCGGACAGCGTGTTCAGCACCTTGTCGAGATCGACGGGCTGGCCGACGCACACGCCTTCGGCCGGGTCCGGCAGATGCGCGGCGCTGAGCAGTTGCCGGCCCGACCCGACGGCCGCGATCGGCTTCAGGTGCTTGAACGCCTCGCGCACGAAATGGCGGGCGTCGGCGCTGTGCGCGAGATCGCGGCCATCGCCGTCGCCGCCGCACACGAATACCGCGTCGAACATCACCGACGGCATGCCGACGAGCGTCGCCTCCGGCACGATGCCGCCGATCGGCGCGAGTGTCGGTGCGACGATCGTCGGCACCGCGTGCGCGGCCCGCAGCGCGTCGCGCACCTGTTCGACCAGCACCGGGTTCACGCCGGGCGTCGCGATCAGCGCGATCTTGCGCGAGCGGATGCCGGGCTTCGCGCGGCCGATCAGGCTCAGCGCGGGCGAGCGTTGCGGCACGGCCGGCGTCGCGGCCGCCTGCGGCGCGGGCAGCCCGAGCCGTTCGGCGACCTGCGCGGCGAGCCCCGCATCGAAGCGCGCGATGATCTCGTTGACCACCCGCTCGCGAATGTGCGGCTGCGTCACCTTGCCGAGTTCGAAGCAGTACGCGTCGCGGATATGCCGCTGCTCGATGTCCGTCATGCTCTGGTAGAACAGCGCGGCCTGCGAGAAATGGTCGGCGAACGATTCGCTGCGCACGCGCACCTTGTGGCCTTCGAGCGGCTCGGGCACGGTCTCGAACCCGCCGCCGGCAGGCGCGGGCGGCGTCTCGCGCGGCCAGCCGCCGCTCGTCGAGTTCGGCTCGTACGACGCCTGGCCGACGTTGATCGTCTGCCGGTGCAGCGCGTCGCGCTGGTTGTTCGCGAACGGGCACACCGGCCGATTGATCGGGATCTCGTGGAAATTCGGGCCGCCGAGCCGGCTCAACTGCGTATCGGTGTACGAGAACAGCCGCCCCTGCAGCAGCGGATCGTTCGTGAAGTCGATGCCCGGCACCACGTGGCCCGGGTGAAACGCGACTTGTTCAGTCTCCGCGAAGAAGTTGTCGGGGTTACGGTTCAGCGTCATCCGGCCGATCGGCCGCACCGGTACGAGCTCTTCCGGCACGAGCTTGGTCGGATCCAGCAGGTCGAAGTCGAATGTGTCCGCATCGGCCGGATCGATCATCTGCACGCCGAGTTCGAACTCCGGATAGTCGCCGCGTTCGATCGCCTTCCACAGGTCGCGCCGGTTGAAATCCGGATCGTGGCCGGCGATCCGCTGCGCCTCGTCCCACAGCAGCGAATACGCGCCGCTCACGGGCCGCCAGTGGAATTTCACGAAACGCTCGACGCCGGCCGCGTTCACGAAACGGAACGTATGCACGCCGAAGCCGTCCATCGCGCGATAGCTCGCCGGCAGCGCGCGGTCCGACATCAGCCACAGCACCATGTGCGTGGTTTCCGGCACCAGCGACACGAAATCCCAGAACGTGTCGTGCGCGGACGCGCCGGTCGGCATCTCGTTCGGCGCCTCCGGCTTCACCGCGTGCACGAAGTCGGGAAACTTGATCGCGTCCTGAATGAAGAACACCGGCATGTTGTTGCCGACGAGATCGTAGTTGCCTTCCTCGGTATAGAACTTCACCGCGAAGCCGCGCACGTCGCGCACGGTGTCGGCCGACCCGCGCGGCCCCTGCACGGTCGAGAAACGCACATACACCGGCGTTTCGGCGGCCGGGTCCTGCAGGAACGCGGCCTTCGTGTAGTCGGCCATCGGCTCGTACACGCGGAACACGCCGTGCGCGGCCGAGCCGCGTGCGTGCACCACCCGCTCCGGAATGCGCTCGTGATCGAAGTGCGTGATCTTCTCGCGCATGATGAAGTCTTCGAGCAGCGACGGGCCGCGCGCGCCGCCGCGCAGCGTGTTCTGGTTGTCGGCGATCCGCACGCCCTGGTTGGTGCGCAGCGCTTCGCCGTCGGGCCGCGCCCGGTTCTGCTCGAGCTGGCGGGATTTCGCGCTGTCGGGCGGCTGCGTCGGCTGCGTGGGTGGCGTCTTGCCGGCGGATGGGGGATTCGTCATCGCTATCGGTCCTCGTGGCATTCGGATGGGCCGCCGCAGCACGCGCCGACACGGCGCGCCGCGGCACGCGCGTGCGGACGGCGGGAAAAGCCGGCCCGACGCGCCGCGAACGGCGGCGGAGCCGGCGACGACGTCAGGGCGCGCGCAGCGCCGCGTCGAATTCGGCGGCCGTCACGTCGAGCGTCACGCTGCATTCGATCGCGGCGTCCTCGACGCGCGGCTTGTGCTCGTCCACCGCACGCCGCGCGCGGTCGCACAGCTGCGTACGCACGCGCAGCCGGTCGGCCGTGTCGAGCACCGTGTAACGCTCGATTACGTCCGCATCGAAGCGCATGTCGACCGTGCAGCGCCATTCGCGCGCGTCCTCGTCGGACGGCACGCGCACCCACGACACATGGATCGTCAGTCGCCCGGATGCGTCGTCCGCATGCACGACGACGGTCGACTGCGACGGAAAACCGATCGCGAACGCGTGCTCGAGTTCCGCGACGCGCTGCGACCGGTCGGGCATCACGCTCATCGTCGCACGACGCCCAGCAGCAACGTGACCAGGAAGATCACGACGAAGATGTAGAACAGGATCTTCGCGATTTCGGCCGCGCCGGCGGCGATGCCGCCGAAGCCGAACACGGCGGCAATGATCGCGATGACGAAAAAGATGATGGCGTATCGAAGCATGGAACCCTCCTGGATGACAGCGGTCGTCACTAAACGTCGGCGCCGGTCACGCATCGTGCTTGTGTTTCGGTTTGCCGTGCGTGGGCGTGGAAGCCATTTTCTCGAGCTCTTTCTCGCTCATCGACTTGGCCATCGATTTCGACGGCGGTTTCAGGTCCTTCATTTTCGTGTCACCGCGCTTGGCCGACAGCGCGGCGCCTGCGGCGCGCTGCTGGGCCTGGGATTTGGCTGGCATGATTGCGCTCCTCTCGTTGGCGCGCGGGCCGACGCGACGGACGGCACGCGCGTGGTTGGAACAGTGGGGCCGTCACGCGGCGTCGCGACGCCGCAGATCGGCCGGCGGAATCTTCATCGCCTGGCGATACTTGGTCACCGTGCGACGCGCAAGAAGAATGCCGCGGCCCGCGAGGTTTTCCGCGAGCGCGACATCGGACAGCGGATCGGTCTGCCGCTCGGCCGCGATCATGTCGCGGATCAGCACCTTCGCGGCCGACGCCGAACACACGCCCTTGCCGGCTGCTTCCAGCTTGCGCGGGAAGAAATGCTTGAACTCGAACGTACCGTGCGGCGTGGCCATGTACTTGTTGCCGGTCGCGCGCGAGACCGTCGATTCGTGCAGGTCGAGCTCTTCCGCGATGTCGCGCAGCACCAGCGGCTTCATCGCGATCTCGCCGTAGCGGAAGAAATCGCGCTGCCGCGCGACGATGCACTCGCCCACGCGCTGGATCGTGTCGAAGCGCTTCTGCACGTTGCGGATCAGCCAGCGTGCTTCCTGCAGTTGCTGGCCGAGCGGCGAATCGCGCTCGCCGCTCGACTGCGCGAACAGCGTCGCGTAGCGCTCGTGCAAGCGGGCGCGCGGCAGCACGGCCGGGTTGATCGTCACGATCCACTCGTCGCGCACCTGGCGCACGATCACGTCGGGCACCACGTAGTCGCCGCGCGTGCTGCCGTAGTGATTGCCGGGGCGCGGGTCGAGCCCGCGCACCAGCGCGCACGCCGCGTGCAGCGTCTGCTGATTGCAGCCGAGGCGTCGCTGGATCTCGGCCGTCTCGCGGCGCGCGAGGCGCTCCAGATGTTCGCGCGCGATCGCTTTCGCTTCCGCGAGCGCCGGCGTGCCGGCGGGAATCGCATCGAGCTGCAACACCAGGCATTCGGACAGCGAGCGGGCCGCGATGCCCGGCCGGTCGAGCATCTGCACGAGCCGCAGCGCGACCGCGAGATCCTGCTCCGACAGCAGCCAGGCCGGATCGGCGGCGACCAGCAGTTCAGGCAGTTCCTGACGCAGGTAGCCGTCGTCATCCAGCGCATCGATCACGAGGCGCGCGGCTTCGCGGTCGCGCTTGTTGAGCGGATAGAGCCGCAGCGCATCGTGCAGTTGCTGATGCAGCGACGGCTCGGCGGCGATCCATTCGCCGGGCGACAGGCCGTCGGTGTCGTCACCCTGACGGCTCGTGCCGCGCGGCGCGGGTGCGGCGGTAAACGGCACCTCGCCATCCGGCGGGCGGATTTCGTCGCGCTCGGGCGCCGCTTCGGGCGCGGCGGCTTCGGTCGGCTGCTCGGGCGTTCCGGCAGCGGTGTCATCGTCGCCCTGGCCGTCTTCGAGAAACGGGTTCATGTCGAGCGCCTGGCGCAATTCCTGTTGAAATTCGAGCGAGGACAACTGCAGCAGCCGCAGCGACTGCTGAAGCCTCGGCGTAAGTGCCAGATGCTGTCGCATCTGCAGCGCAAGCGAGACGGGCATCGAAAGCCTCCTGACGGTTCGGTTCGCGGTATGTTTTCACCCTCTTCTACCGGACGTCACGCAGCTTCCGTGCCAGCCGCGCGAAGCGCGAGCCGTCGCGGCTCTCGCGGGTTCGCACCCCGTTTCGCCACGCGTCAAGGCCGCTTTTTTACAAGCCGGGGGCAAGTTTGGGGCACGCATTTCGCTCGCGGGAAAATGCATGCCGAGGCTGCCGCCCGGCGGCCCCGCCGTCACCGCTTCGCATCGATGCGATCGACCGCCGAACGGTCGAGGAACGCGGTCGTCAACGCCGGCAGATGGCGCAGCAACCACGCGGCCATGTCGCGCTCCTGCTGCAGGATTCGCTCGCAGCACGCGCGGATTTCCTCTTCGCCGGCTGCGTGCGCCGCCGCGACGAGCGCGGTGTACGCGGCGCTGCTCGAACGCATAACCGGCCAGCGCCGTCTTCACGACTTCGTCGTCCGCCAGCATGTCGCTCGCGATCTGCCCGTATGCGGCGACGCGCGCGGCGAGATCCTTGGTCGCCGATGGCGACGTGCCGAGCCGCATCAGGCACGCTTCGACGAGCGCCTGCTGGCCGAGTGTGTCGTCGAGATGCAGCCGCAGCCGGTCCTGCAACTGCGGATAGTGACCGACGCGCTTCAACTGCGCGTCGATCATCGTCTCGGCCTGGCGCTCCATCGCGTACGCATCGCGCAGCCAGTCCTCCAGGTGCTCGTGCTGGTTCGCCATCGCATTCCTCCGGCCGCATCGCGGTGCGGCATGCCGTGACGCGTCGCCGCGACGCGTGCCATCAGTACTGCATCGGCGGCGGCGTGCCCGGCAGCGGCGGGTCGCCCTGCGCGCCGTTCGGGCCCGGCGGCGGCACGTCGGCCGGTTCGCCGACGTTCGCGTCCTTCGGCATCGTGTTGCCCGGCGACGGACGCGTGTCGTAACGCGTATTCGCGTCCGGCATCGTCGTGGTCGACTGCGCGCCGCGGCCGTCCGGCGGCGCGGGCGGCGCCGCCCGCGTGCCGTAGGTGCCGCCGGTCGGTTGCGTGCATGCGCCCAGCGCGCACGCGGCGGCGAACGCACAGGCGCCCACGCGTATCGTCTGGATCGTGTTCATCGAATCCTCCATCGAGGGCTCCAGGCCGGCGCATCGAGCGCCGCTCAGAGCCGGTTGAAATGGAAATCGCCCGCGTACGCGGTCGGTGCGCGGCGCGCCATCATCGTGTCGAATTCGGCCGCGACGCGCGTGAGCGTGCCGCGTTGCCGGTCGACGTCGGCCCGTTCGAGCGCGGCGAATGCGTCGGCGTCGAACGTCACGGTCAGCGACGCCGGATGCCCGTCGACCCGAAAGCCGATATGCAATGCGCCGGCCGGCTGTTCCTCGACGTGGAACGGAATCTCGCGCGCCTCGAAATGACGGCCGAGCGTCTCGGCGATGTCGCGCAGCAGGCCGGGTTTCACGCGGATGCTCATTGCAGACCCTCCGTTCGCATCCGCGGCATCGCGCCGGCGGGCCGCGCCCGCACGGGCGGCTCGCGCGACGGCGGATCCCGTTCCGGCGGCGCATGCCCGGGCGGATCGCCCTCCGGTTCCCGATACGGTTCGGGCATGTCCGGCGGCACGTCGTCGGGATCGGGCGGCTCGGGGTCCGGCTCGATGTCGGGAAGCGGCGGTTCGGGCCGTTGCAGCCATTGCGCGGAGTCGTGTTTCATCGGCGTTCCCTCGTTGCGGGGTTCGGGTACGGATCGGCGCGGCGCGCCGCACACCGTGGATTCGCAAGCCGCATGCCCTCCGTGCCGGTCGTGCGCGCGGCGGGAGCGCGCGGGAATCGGCACGCAGGCGCGCGGCTGGCCGCGAAGCGCCATGCCTTCGCTACACCGTTCGCTGCAAATCTTGCAAGCACGCCGCTACGCGTCGTACGCGGCCATCACGAGCCACAGCTCGCGGCCGTCGTCGCGCACGCGCGCGGCGAGCGCGTACGGATCGGACGGCTCGCACGCCCGCTGCAACGCGAAACGGGCGGGCTCGGTTGCGCCGAACGTCTCGTCGCCGAGCGGCCGCACGTCGGCCTTGCCTTCGAACATCCGGCGCTCGGGCCGGTAGATCAGCGGTTCGTGCTTCCACGTATCGAAATGGCTCTTCACCGAATCGAATCCGCCGCCGCATACGTTGACCTCATAGCGCACCCCTGGTCGTCGTTTCGGAATCATCGTCGTGCCTCCCGTCGATGTGCGCAGCAGGCTTCCTGTTGCGCCGTGTCGTGATCGTCGTCATGGTCGTCGCGGTCGCAGCGGCAAGTCGCGTGCCGTCCATGCGCGCCGGGAACGGCCGTTGCGGCACAGGCGGGTCATCGTCACCGATACGGAGCACCGCCATGAAGGATTCGACCCGGCACGGCCACGACGCACCGGCGCACGAGCGGCAGCCCGACCCGCAACCGCCGCTGAAGGAGCACGACCAGACGCGCACGCGCCATTCGGAACGTCATATCGACAAGCAGCTCGAGGACACGTTTCCGGCCAGCGACCCGCCCGCGACCGGCGGCGTCACGCGCATCGAGCCCGACACGCCGCCCGGCACGCACGACGACGGGCCGTGGCAGGAGAAGCGCGAAAGCGACCCCGAGTGACGAGACGGCCGCGCGCACGGCATGCGGTTTGCTGGATCGCAGCACCCGCATCGGCACATTGCTTCACCCAACCCGCAAGGAGAATTTCATGCATCGCGTCAACGAAATCATGTCGCAGGACGTCGTGCGGATCGCCCCGACCGACTCGATCCGTCATGCCGCCCAACTGATGGAGCGCTACGACATCGGCGCGCTGCCCGTGTGCGACAACAACCGGCTGATCGGGATGGTGACGGACCGCGATCTCGCGGTGCGCGCGATCTCGGCCGGCAAGCCGCCGGAGACGCGGATCCACGAGGTCGCGTCCGGCCCGATCGAATGGTGCTTCGACGACGATTCGCTGGACGAGATCCAGCACTACATGGCCGACGCGCAACTGCGCCGGCTGCCCGTCGTCGATCACGACAAGCGGCTCGTCGGCATGCTGTCGCTGGCCGACATCGCGACGCGCACGGCCAGCCCCGAGCGCGACGACGTCGCGAACACGCTGGAAGGCGTGTCGCAACCGAAGCAGACGTGACGGAGCGTTTTTTCCGCTTCGCCCGACCACCCCGCGCGACCCGCTGGGCCCATCCGGGCACGGTCGCGCCCCACGCAGCCAGGAGGAAACCATGCAGACTCCCGATCAAGGTCAGACCCGCATCATCGGCAAGGGCGCCGCGACGGCGGCCGGCCCCGGCCCCGACGTGATGGCAGCCGATACGCTGGAAGGCGACAAGGTTTATACGACCGACGGCGACGATGTCGGCAAGATCAAGGACATCATGCTCGACGTGCGCTCCGGCCGCATCGCGTATGCGGTGCTGTCGAGCGGCGGCATTCTCGGCATCGGCGACAAGCTGCACGCGATTCCGTGGAGCGCGCTGACGCTCGACACCGAGCGCAAGTGCTTCCTGCTGTCGGTATCGTCCGAGCGGATTCGCAATGCGCCGGGGTTCGACAAGGACCACTGGCCGGCAATGGCCGACCCGCAATGGGCCGAGCCGCTGCACGAGTTCTACGGCAGCACCCCGTACTGGAGTGCCGGCGACGAACTCGGGCTGACCGACCCGACCGAGGACCTCGACGATCCGCGTACGCGCGGCCGTCACTGACCGCCCACTGACGCGCGCCGGTTCGCCGGCGCCTCCGTTCGACAGCCCCGCCTCGCGCGGGGCGTTTTTTTGTCCTCGCGCCGCGGTGGCCGGCGCCGCACCCGGCGCACCGCCCGCCTTTTTACAAGGGTCGTGTAACGTCCCCGTCCGGCTTCGCAGCACCGCCGCTCGCCGATTCGAGGTAGCCCAGCAGCCGGTGCGGCGTCAACGGCTTCGCGCAGTGCGCGTCGAAGCCGGCTTCCTTCGCCCGTTCGCAATCGCGCCGCGATGCGAGCCCGCTGCACGCGACCAGCAGCATGTCCGACGTTCGCGGATCGCGCCGCAGCAGCGTCGCGAGCTGCAACCCGTCGAGGCCCGGCATCGCGATGTCGAGCACCACCGCGAACGGCTGCCAGTCGCGCGCGACGTCGCACACGGCGAACGGATCGTCGGCGACCCGGCACTCGAAGCCGCGCGCCTCGAGCAGCAGGCGCAGCGCATCCGCCGCATCGCGATAATCGTCGACGACCAGCACGCGGCGCGGGCGGCGCGGCACGCTGTCGGGGGCGCGCCACAGCAGCACGTCGTCGGCGGCCGGATCGTCGCCGGGATCGGGTTGCATCGTGCTTCTCCTGTCGTTGGACCGGCTTGCGCCGCAAGGCGCGCGCCCATACCGACTGCATGCGGCATGCCGGTTGCTGCCTGTTTCGCATCGTCTACCCCGGAGTCCTTCATGCGCGCGATGCGGTTTCAAGCGTCCGGTTTGCGTCCCTCTGCGCGTGCGACCACGTGCGCGCCGGCATGTTCCGCGCGATCGCGGCGCGCCGCTGTTTCGGCCTGCACCGGAGGCGTCGCATGACCCGCAAAGCACCCGACCGTCCGACACCGACGCCGGCCGACGACGATGCGCCGTCCACGCTCGACGCATGCCGCCGCTGCGCGCTGTGGGAACACGCGACGCAACCGGTGCCGGGCGCCGGGCCCGTCGACGCGCCGATCATGCTGGTCGGCGAACAGCCGGGCGACCAGGAGGACCGCATGGGCCTGCCGTTCGTCGGCGCGGCCGGCCGCATGCTCGACCGCGCCCTCGACGAAGCGGGGATCGAGCGCACGCACGTCTACCTGACGAACGCGGTCAAGCACTTCAAATGGGAGCCGCGCGGCAAGCGACGGCTGCACAAGACGCCCGCGCAGCGCGAAGTGGCCGCGTGCCACTACTGGCTCGAACGCGAGCTGCAAGCGGTCCAGCCGCGCGTGGTGGTCGCGCTCGGCGCGACGGCGCTGCGCGCGGTGCTGCAGGACAACGACGCGACGCTGGAGCGCACGCGCGCACCGGTGCGCACCGAGGACGGCCGGATCGTCGTCGCGACCTATCACCCGTCGTACGTGCTGCGCACGCGCGGCGCCGATTCCCGCGAACACGCGTACCGCACGCTGGTCGACGCGCTGCGCACCGCGTCGCGGCTCGCGCGCGAGCGGCGCCACGGCGGCGCACGCCCGTCGCACGGGGACGCCGGATGAGCGGACTGGACGAAGACGCGCGGCCGGCGACCGAGGCGTCGCCGCCCGCCGCGACACCGTGGTATCGGCGGCTCGGCCCCGGGCTGCTCGCGGGCGCGTCCGACGCCGATCCGAGCAACGTCGCCGTCTATGCGCAGGCCGGCAGCCAGTTCGGCTTCAACATGCTGTGGATGATCGTCGTCACGCTGCCGATGATGGTCGCCGTGCAGCTCGCGTCGGCGTTCATCGGGCGCACCAACCGCGAAGGCCTCGTCGCCGGCATCCGCGAGATGTTCTCCGAGCGCCTCGCGAAAGGACTGATCGCGATGGTCGTGATCGTCAACGTGGTGAACGTCGGCGCGGATCTCGCGGCGATGGGCGACGCAACGGCGCTCGTCGTCGGCGGCCGCAGCTACTGGTATGCGCCGGTCTACGGCCTGGCGTCGCTCGCGCTGCAGGTGCTGATGTCCTATGAGCGCTACGCGCGCTGGCTCAAATGGATGACGCTCGGGCTGCTCGCGTACGTGATCGAACTCGGCTTCGTGCACGTCGACTGGGGCAACCTGCTGCATGCCATCGCGCTGCCGCACATTTCGTTCACGCACGACTACGCGACGACCGCGGTCGCGGTGCTCGGCACGACGCTGAGCCCCTACCTGTTCGTGTGGCAGGCCGCGCTCGAGGTCGAGGAAACCCAGGCCGAGCGCCGCAACGGCGATACGTCGTGCGCGCCGGGCGCGCGCCGCGAGACCGAGCAGCGCATCACGTTCGATACGTGGACCGGCATGGTCGTCACCAACGCGGTGTCGTTCTGCATCATGGTGATCGGCGCGGCCGTGTTCTTCGCGCACGGCCGGCACGACATCGGCAGCACCGCGCAGGCCGCCGAGGCATTGCGGCCGATCGCCGGCGAAGCCGCGTTCCTGGTGTTCGCGTTCGGCATCGTCGGCTGCGGGCTGCTCGCGATTCCCGCGTTCGCGGGCAGCGCCGCCTACGGTTGCGCGGAAGCGTGGCGGTTTCGCGAAGGGCTGAACGAGCCGGTGCGGCGGGCGCCCGCGTTCTACACGGTGCTGGCGCTGTGCGTGATCGTCGGCATCGCGATCTGCTTCAGCCCGATCGACCCGATCCGCGCGTTGTACTGGAGCGCCGTGCTCAACGGCGTCGCGGCGGTGCCGATGCTCGTGCTGGTGATGCTGCTCGCGCGAAAGCGCGACGCAGCCGGCCGGCCCGGCAGCGGCCCGGTATCCAAACTGTTCGGCTGGCTGGCGGTCGCACTGATGGCGGCGTCGGTGGTGACGATGATCGTCGACATGCTGACGTGAGGATCGAAACAGCGGGATGAAAGCCGTTGCGGACGCAACCGGCTCGACCGGCAGGCGGGCAGCCGCGCCGCCCGCCTGCCCGGGGCGTTACATCATCTTGCCGCGCGAGCGCTCGGCACGTGCCGCATCCGCGGCGGACTCCACCTTCTTCACTTCCTCCGGCGGCGGCAGTACCGCCTTGAAGCCCATCGACTCGATCCACATCTCGCGCGCCCAGCCACGCGTGTGATACAGGTGATGATCCTCGTCGGCCTCCACCTCGTCGTGCGCGGCCTTCAGCGCCTTCGCCGCGTCGCTGTCGGGCAGCTGGTCGGCCGCATAGCCGATCAGCTCCCAGTTCAGGTGATCCTTGGTTTCGGCGAGCACCACGCACTCGGCCGCGACCACCTGCGCGACCGCCGGGTCGGCCTGCTTCTTCGCCTGCTCGATCACCTGCACCAGCGACTTGCCGGTGGCGGCCACCGCGGCGCGCCCCGGCGATTGCGCATCGGGATCGAGGCCGAGTGCGGCGAACACGTTGCGCAGCACCTCCTGGTGGTGCAGCGTCTCGCGATGGTACTTCTCCCATTCCTTGTGCAGGTCCTCGTCGGTCGCGCACTGGAGCGCGGCCTCGTAGATCTGCGCGCCGCCAAGCTCGGTCTCGTATGCCTGGCAGAGCAGTTCGAGGATACCTTCGTGCTTCGATTGCCGTTGGGCCATGACTGCTTCTCCGAAAAAGCGGGCCGCCCGTGCGGCCCAGGGGTGGAACCGGGCGCGCGTTATTGCGCGCCCACCTTGCGTGCGAGCGTCTGCGCCATGCTCAGGTGATGCTTGAGCGTCGGCAGCGTGGATTTGGCGAATGCGCGCAATTGCGCGTCCTTGCCGTCGCGCGCTTCGTCCTCGAACAACGCGACCGCCTTCTGGTGCGCGTCGGGGCCGGCCGCCGCGAGATACGCGGTGTCGAAGTCGTGCCCGCTCTTGCCGCGCAGCGCCTCGACGTCAGGGTCCGAGATCTGTTCGACCTGCGGCTTCATGCCCTTGCGCGCGGCGAGCTCGGTGAGCTTCGCGTTCGCCTTGCCATGATCCGCGACCATCCGTTTCGCGAATGCCCGCACGTCCGCCGACTGCGCCTGCTTCAGCGCGAGCTGGCTGGCCTGCACTTCCGCCTTGCCGGCCATCGCGGCCTTGTCGACGAACTCCGCATCGGCGCCCTTCGGCGCTTTCGCGATGCCGGGGTCGCCGGCGGCGCCCGCGCCCGACGACGGGTTGATCACGCCGCCCGGCACGTGCGAATTCGATGCGGGCGGCTCGCTCGGCATCTGCGCGCGGGCGAGCCCCGACACGGCGAGCACGCCGGCGGCGAGCGCCGCGATCGTCCAGTTGGGTTGTCTCATCAGCTTTCTCCTGGTGCTTGCATGGAAACGGCCATCAACCGCCGACGATCGAGCCGCCGTTCGGGTGCAGCGTCTGCCCGGTCATGTAGCTCGCGCCGGCCGACGCGAGCAGCACGTAGCAGTCGATCAGTTCGTCCGGTTGCCCCGGCCGCTTGAGCGGCACGTTCGAGCCGAATTTCGCGACCTGCTCGGGCGTGAACGTCGACGGAATCAGCGGCGTCCAGATCGGCCCCGGCGCGACCGCGTTCACGCGGATGTCGCGTTCGGCCAGCTCGATCGACAGCGACCGTGTGAACGCGACGATCGCGCCCTTGGTCGCCGAGTAGTCGGGCAGTTTCGGGCTGCCGTGATACGCGGTGACCGACGCCGTGTTGACGATGCGACCGCCCGCCTTCATGTGCGGCAGCGCGGCCTGCGTGCAGAAGAACATCCCGTACACGTTGGTGCGGAACGTGCGTTCGAGCTGTTCCTCCGACACGTCCTCGATGCCCGGCTGCGGATGCTGCTCGCCTGCGTTGTTCACGAGCACGTCGAGCCGGCCGAGCCGTTCGACCGTGCGGGCCACCGCGTCGCGCGCCTGCCGGCGATCGCCGACGTCGCAGGCGATCGCCTCGCAGCGTCGGCCGGTCTGCTCGATCAGTTGCCGGGTATGCGCGGCCTCGTCGGATTCCTTCAGGTAGACGATCGCGACGTCCGCGCCCTCCTTCGCGAAACCGATCGCCACGGCGCGGCCGATCCCGCTGTCGCCGCCCGTCACGAGCGCGACCTTGCCGGCAAGCTTGCCGCTGCCCACGTAGTCGGCCGCTTCGTCGCGCGGCTTCGGATGCATGTCGCGCTCGGTGCCCGGCTGATGCGTCTGTTTCTGCGGTGGCGGCGTCTGTGCAGTGGTCATGGGGTTCCTCCTTGAACGGGTGCCGCCGATGCTGCGCAAACGGCGTGCCGCGCGCGGCGCACGCCGGCCCGCGCACGGCGGCCGTGTTTTCAGGGCTGACGTTGCAAGCGTCTGGAAAAACGGCGTCGTCAGCGGGGGCCGCCGGACGGCGCTTCGTCGGGCCGGCGCACCGGATCGAAATCGCGCCATTCGCCGTCCTGCCAGTCGCCTTCGACGCGCTCGATCGACTTCGCGCCGGTCGCGCGCAACACGTCTTCGGCGGTCGTCGCGGTGTCGGGCGTCACGCGCGCGGCGAGAATCACGCCCGTTTCGCTCTGCGCGAGCGTGCCCTTGCCTTCGGCCTGCTCGCCGCGCATGCGGCCGAGCGCGCCGCCGAATGCGCCGAGATAGGCGCCGGCGAGCGCGGCGGCGGCCGGCACGAACCAGTAGCGCAGGCCGAGCGCATAGGCGATCAACCCGATGACGACGCCGATCAGCAGCCCGCGGATCGCGCCGACCATCGCGCCGCGCCCGCCGGGCTTCGCCGCGGTGTCGGCATACACGTCGCCGCCGATCGGGAAGCGCGCGTGCTGGCCGCCGGGGTTCAGGAAGAAGATCGACACGTCGTCCGGCCCGAACGCGCGCTCGTAGAGGTGACGCGCCCCACCTTCCGCTTCATCGAACGTCGTGAAACGGCCTGCGACGATCATCGCCATGGTCGTGCTCCTCATGATGGATGCGCCGCGCGCGCGAGCACGCGGCGCGATGGGCGACGCTCACATCAGCCGCCCGAGCTCCTTCGATACCGATGCGGGCGTGTCGTACTCGCGCTCGGGAATCTTGCGCAGCATGTCGAGCACCGCGCGGTCCGCGTTCGAGCGTTCCGCGCACTGCACGACATCCGCCTTGCTGGCCGGATAGTCCATTCCCTTCAGCGCCTTCTGCACATCGACCGGGCTCGGCGGCTTGCCGTGCCCCGTCTGGTGCCCGCCCTTGTCGTGGTCCTGCTGGGTGCGCTCGCCTTCGTGCGCGCGCGAGTGGCTGTACTCGTGGCCCGTGTGTTGTCGGGATGTCATGAACGCCTCCTTGGAAAATGAACGAAATCACGCGGACGACCGGCGCGCACGCGCGAACGCGGCAAACACCAGCGCCGCAGCGCCCAGCGCGACCGCGCCGGCGACCTTCGGCCGCTGCACCACCGTGTTGTACGCACAGCTGCGCAGCACCGGCCCCTCCATGCCTTCGCGCTCGTGCAGCGCGTGGCGCGAGTCGTACAGCGCGTTGTCGTCGCGCGGCCGCGCCGGGCGCACCGTGCGCTGGCCGCGCGAGAACAGCGTGGCCGCGACGCGGTCGAACAGGCGCGGCGCGTGGTACGCGCTCGCCGACGTGAACTTGGCGGCGCCGCCGACGAACAGCGTGCGGCGCGGATGCGCGGCCGCGAACAGGATCGCGTCGGCCACCAGGTCGGGGTCGTAGATCGGCGGCGGCAGCTTCGCCTCGACGTTCATGTAGTTCTTCGCGTGCATCACGAACATCGTGTCGATCGCGGCCGGCTTGATCAGCGTGACGGACACCGGCAGGTGATCGGCTTCCATCTCGAGCCGAAGCGAATCGGTGAAGCCCTTCACCGCGTGCTTCGACGCGACGTACGCGCTTTGCAGCGGCACCGGCGCGTCGGACGCCTCGCTGCCCATGTTGATGATCGCGCCGCCGTGGAAATCGCTCTTGCGCCGGAAATGGTCGGCCGCGACGAGCGAGCCGTGCACGACGCCCCAGTAGTTGGTGTCGAACAGCCGGCGCTGATCCTCGAGCGGCACCTGGGCCGCCGTGCCGAAGATCGATACGCCCGCATTGTTGATCCAGGTGTCGAAGCCGCCGTACGTATCGGCCGCCGCCGCGGCCGCGCGCTGCAGATCCTCGACGTTGCCGACGTCGCCGGCGACCGGCACCGCGAGGCCGCCATGCTGGCGGATTTCCTCGCACAGCGTGTTCAGCGCTTCCTCGTTGCGCGCGAACAGCACGAGCTTCGCGCCGCGCCGGGCCGCCTTGCGCGCGGTGACGAGACCGATGCCGCTCGTCGCGCCGGTAATCACGATCGTCTGTTCGCCGACCGGTTTGAGCATGCAGTTCATCACTGGACTCCTGTTACGGTCGCGTCGCGGTTATTTGGGCCGGATGGTCAACTGGTCGCGCACGTCCTGCACGCCGTCGACCTGCTTCACGACGCTGACGGCCTGCGTGCGCTGCTGCTCGTCGGGCACGCTGCCGGTGAGCGTCACGGTGCCGTGCCGCGTCTTCACGTGGATGTCGCCGGCCGACAGGCCGCTCGTGCCGACCAGCTCGGCCTTCGCCTTGGTCGTGATCGTCGCGTCGCGGATCTTCGTGCCGGTGCTCGAATGCGACGACGACGACGTCGACGACGATGCGGCGCCATCGTCGCCGGCGGCGACCGCGTTCGGCGCGACGACCATGCATGCGGTGGCCGCGGCGATCGCGACCGCCATGCCGGTGCGCATCGCGCGCTGATGGCGGATCCGCGGGGAGCGGGCTTGCAGCTGGAATACCTTCATCGTGACCTCCTTTTCATCGGGCCGGGCGAGCCGGCGGGTGAGCAGAGGTCGCGCAAATCGCGTGCCGCGCCGCATGCGCCGCATGCCAGCGGGATGCCGCGATCAGACGCCCTTTCATCCAACGCGTTGTAAATTTTTCGGCACCCCGGGAAGCGGTTTTCCCCGCAATGCAGCGGGCATGCCGATTGCCGGGTCACCGACAACGGTGGCCCGTGTGCGCGGCCCCGATACCGGGAGCAATACCATGCAAAGAATCGCGTTGATCAGTGAACATGCGTCGCCGCTGGGGGTGATCGGCGGCGTCGATGCCGGTGGTCAGAACATCTACGTCGCGAACGTCGCGAAGCAGCTCGCGGAGCGCGGCCTCGACGTCGACGTGTACACCCGCTGCGACAATCCGCATTTGCCGGAAGTCGTGCCGATCGGCCCGCGCATGCGCGTGATCCACGTGCCGGCCGGACCGCCGACCGACGTGCCCAAGGAGCAGTTGCTGCCGTACATGGGCCCGTTCGCGCAGTACATGATCGCGCGAATGCGACGCGAGCCCGATCCGGTCGACGTGATGCACGCGAACTTCTTCATGTCCGGCGACGCCGCGCTGCGCGTGAAAAAGGCGCTCGGCATCCCGCTCGTCACGACGTTCCATGCGCTCGGCCGCGTGCGGCGGCTGCACCAGGGCACGGCCGACGGCTTCCCCGACGCGCGCTTCGCGATCGAGGACACGCTCGCGCGCCGCTCGGACCGCCTGATCGCCGAATGCCCGCAGGATGCGCTGGACCTGACGACGCACTATCGCGCCGATACCGCGCGCATCGAGATCGTGCCGTGCGGCTTCGACGCGCGGGAATTCCGGCCGGTGCCGCGCGTCGATGCGCGCGCGCGGCTCGGCTGGCCGCAGGACGCGTTCGTCGTGCTGCAACTGGGGCGCCTCGTGCCGCGCAAGGGCATCGACACCGTGATCGACGCGCTCGCACGCATGCCGCGCGACCCGCAGCGGCCGACCCACCTGTACGTGGTCGGCGGCAGCCAGGCGACGCCCGACCCCGCGCGCGACCCGGAACTCGCGCGGCTCGCCGCGTTCGCGCACGAACTCGGCATCGCGAACCGCGTGACCTTCGTCGGCCGGCGCGATCGCGACGCGCTGCACCTGTACTACAGCGCGGCCGACGTGTTCGTGACGACGCCGTGGTACGAGCCGTTCGGCATCACGCCGGTCGAGGCGATGGCGTGCGCGACGGCGGTGATCGGCAGCGACGTGGGCGGCATCCGCACGACGGTCGACGACGGCACGACCGGCTATCTCGTGCCGCCGCGCGACCCGGCCGCGCTGGCCGCGCGCCTCGTGCAACTGCGCGCGCAACCGGACCTGTGCGCGGCGCTCGGCCGCGCCGGCTACCTGCGCGCGCATCGCTTCTACACCTGGCAAAGCGTCGCCGACCGGCTCGTCGACATCTATCGCGACGTCGCCCACGCGCAGCGCGCCGGCACGTCGGCCGGCACCGGCCGGCGCACGCCGGTCGCCACCACGCGAGGCGTGCTCGCACACCGCAAGGAGAATACGTAATGAAGGGCTACGACCGAAAACGCGTCCTCGTCACCGGCGGCGCCGGCTTTCTCGGTTCGCATCTGTGCGAACGCCTCGTGACCGCCGGCCACGACGTGCTGTGCGTCGACAATTTCTACACGGGCACGAAGGACAACATCGCGCACCTGCTCGATGCGCCGAACTTCGAGCTGATGCGGCACGACGTGACGTTTCCGCTCTACGTCGAAGTCGACGAAATCTACAACCTCGCGTGCCCGGCATCGCCCGTCCACTACCAGCGCGACCCGGTGCAGACGACGAAGACCAGCGTGCACGGCGCGATCAACCTGCTCGGCCTCGCCAAGCGCGTGAAGGCGCGCATCCTGCAGGCCTCGACGAGCGAGGTGTACGGCGACCCGGACGTGCATCCGCAGGACGAGCACTATTGCGGCCGCGTCAATCCGACCGGCATCCGCGCGTGCTACGACGAAGGCAAGCGCTGCGCGGAAACGCTGTTCTCCGACTATCACCGCCAGTACGGGGTCGACGTGCGGATCGCGCGGATCTTCAATACGTACGGCCCGCGCATGCACCCGGCCGACGGGCGCGTCGTGTCGAACTTCGTCACGCAGGCGCTCGCGGAACAGCCGTTGACCGTCTACGGCGACGGCAAGCAGACGCGCTCGTTCTGCTACGTGGACGACATGGTCGACGCATTGATCCGGCTGATGGACGAACCGGGCGACGCGAGCGAGCCGGTCAATCTCGGCAGCGACGTCGAGATCGCGATGATCGACGTCGCGCGGGAAGTCGTGCGGATCGTCGGCGCGACCGTGCCGATCGAGTTCCGGCCGCTGCCGTCGGACGATCCGCGCCAGCGGCGGCCGAATCTCGCCGCCGCGCAGAAGCGGCTCGGCTGGCGCGCGACGACGACGTTCGCGAACGGGCTCGCGCACACCGCGCGCTACTTCATCCAGCGCCAGGTCACGCACCACACGCCCGGCGACCTCGTGCGCAGCACGCGAATCGCGTCGCATCTGCTCGCGCAGGTCCATACGCAGAACCGGCCGGCGCCGACCACCTGACGCGGCCGGTACGCGCGACGTGCGTCAGCCGTCGCGCTTCGTCATGTGTGCGATCTTGTGCGCCAGTTCGCGCACGTCGACCGGCTTGCACAGATAGCCGTCGAAGCCGGCCTCCAGCGCGCGGCGTTCGTCGGCGAGGCCCGCGTGCGCGGTGACGGCCAGCACGCGCACGTCGAGCGGGCCGCTGTCGCCGTTCGTCGCGCCGCGCCGTAACGCCTCCAGCAGCCAGAAGCCGTCGCCGTCGGGCATCGCGAGGTCGGACAGCACGACCGTCGGCCGCATGTCGGCCACCATCGCGAGCGCCTCGCGGCCCGACGACGCGATCGCGACCGCCGCGCCGAACGTGGTCAGCGCGGCGGTGAGACTGGCCCGCGTGGTCGCGTCGTCGTCGACGATCAGGATGCGCTGCGTGTCGAGCACGAGCGCCTCGCGCCGACCGCGCGCCTGCGCGATGCTCCACGCCATCGCGCCGGCCGGCTGCCAGCCGGCCGGCAGCGTCACCGTGAACGTCGTGCCGCGATCGCGGCCCGCACTCGCGACGCTCACGCTGCCGCCGTGCAGTTGCGCGATATGTCGCACGATCGACAGGCCGAGACCGAGCCCTCGTCGCGGCGACGCGGGCGAATCGTCCGCGCGGCGGAACATGTCGAACACGTACGGCAGGAACTCGGTCGCGACGCCCTGCCCCGTATCGGCCACGGTCAGCACCACCTGCGTGCCGTCGCGCGCGAGGCCGACCGTCACGCTGCCCCCGGCCGGCGTGAATTTCATCGCATTCGAGATGAGGTTCGACAGCATCTGCCGCAACCGCTCGGCATCGCCCGACACGATGCACGCGGACGCGTCGCAGTCGAATTCGAGCATGATGCCGGCCGACGAGGCGGCGGTCTGGAACGTGCCGACCTGATCGGAGAACAACCGCACGACGTCGACCGGCGTCGCGTCGAGCCGCAGCTTGCCGGTCGCGAGCGACGACGCATCGAGGATGTCGCCGACCATCCGCGTGAGCGAACGCGCGCTGCGGTCGATCGCGTCGATCGCCTGATGCTGCAACGCGTGGTCGCCCGTGTTGCGCAGCACCTCGATCCACCCGTAGATCACGTTCAGCGGCGTGCGCAATTCATGCGACACCGTGGCCAGCAGCTCGTCCTTCAGCCGGTTCGACGTATCGGCCTGATCGCGCGCATCGCGCGCGCCCTGCAGCGAGCGCTGCGCCCGCAGGTCGCGACGACGCTGCGCACCAGTCTCGCGCAGCGTCAGCGACAGCGCGACGCACGCCCGCGCGTCGCCCTGCACCGGGCACGCCGACACCGTCGCCCGAAAGCGCCGGCCGTCGCGCCGCACGCACAACAGTTCGAGCGGCCCGACCGGTTCCTGCATCGCGTCGAACGCGTCGGCGAGCGGATTGAGCCGCAGCCAGCGCCGCGCGATCAGCGTGTCGAACCTGCGGCCGCGCGCGTCGGCCTCGTCGTAGCCGAAGAGCCGCTGCGCAGCCGCGTTCCAGCTCGCGATGCGGCCGCTGGCGTCGATCCCGACGATCGCGTCCGGCGACGCCTCGACGACCGCATGCTGGAGCCGCGACGCATCGATGCGCGCGCGGTCCGCGCCGGCATCGCGCAACAGCAGCACCGCGCCGTCCAGGTTGCCTTCCGCATCGCCGATCGGCGACGCGACCGCGACGATCGGCACCGGCTCGCCGCTGCCGGCCTGCAGCCAGTGCCGGTCGGACGTCGCCTCGGCGCCGCCGAGCGCATGGTCGAGCGGCGTGGTCGGCACGCGGCGGCCTTCGTGATCGACGATCCGCAGCACGTCGCGCACCGGCCGCCCCACCGCCTCGTCCGGCCGGCAGCCGACGAGTTTGGCCGCGGCCGCGTTGAGATAGGTGAGCCGCCCGTTCGGGTCGGTCGCGATCACGCCGTGCGGCAAGGCGCGCAGCACGGCCTCGAACTGCCGGCGCGCGGCCGCCTCGCGTCGGCGCGCGCGATCGTTCGTCAGCCGCGTGTGATGCAGCAGCGACGCGACCGCGCACACCAGCGCGCCGATCAGGATGAACGTGCCGAGCTGCACGAGCCGGTCGGGCAGCGGCGTCGTATAGGCGGCAGGATCGGACAGGAACAGCGTCCAGACGAGCAGCCCGCTGACCACCGTCGACACGATGCCGAACACGAACGACGTCGCCCACGCGGCGCCGGCGAGCAGCGGGTAATACAGCACGAACGGCAGATTCACGCCGCCGAACCGGATCGCGAGCGTCTGCAACACGGTCGCGATCGCGACCAGCATCACGGCCGTTGCGTAATTTCCGGCCTGCGGCCGTGCAATTTCGGTCATTGGACACGCTCCTGCGGGGACAGTCGACAGCGGCCGGCGCGGGCGCCGCCCGCGGGCACGACGCATGCTGGCCGATCGGAACCGGCGGCCCGGCCGCTCACGATGGAGAACTTCACGCCATGCCCGACCCGACACGCTGGCTCGTCGTCTCGCCGCATCTCGACGATGCCGTCTTCAGTTGCGGGCAACTGCTTGCGCAGGCGCCCGGCTCGATCGTCGTCACCGTGTTCGCGGGCATCCCGCCGCACGGCACGCCCGCGCCCCCGTGGGATCAGCGTGCGGGCTTCCGCCACGCCGACGAAGCGGTGCGCGCGCGCCGCGACGAAGACCGCCGCGCGCTCGCGCTGCTCGGCGCCCGCCCCGTGTGGCTCGATTTCCTCGACGATCAGTACGGCGTACCGACTACGTCGACCGCGATCGCGACACGCGTGGCCGCGGCGCTCGACGCGCACCCGGGCTTCGGCGTGCTCGCGCCGGCCGGCCTGTTCCACCGCGATCATCTGCAAGTGCAGGCGGCCATGCTGTCGCTGCTGCGTGCCGACGATCCGTCGCACGTCTGGCGCTTCTACGAGGACGTGCCGTATCGCCGCATCGACGGGCTGATGGCCAGGCGCGTGATCGAATGGCGCGAGCGCGGCTGGACCGCGCATCCGGTCGCGGCGCCGGCCGCCGGCGACCCGAACAGCGTCGCCGCGAAAGCCGCCGCCGTCGATGCGTACGCGAGCCAGGTAACGCTGCTGGAACCTCATATGCGTGCCGCTCTCCGCGAACCCGAAACGATCTGGCGGCTCGAATGCGACGTCACGTCCGCGTAACGCCCGCGCGCGTCGCGCTGCCGCCGGGCGAGCCGCGCGTGACCGCGATCGTGCTGACCTGCCGGCGCGCCGCCGAACTCGCGCGCACGCTCGAACACCTGTCCGTGCTGCCCGACCGGCCGGCGATCGTCGTCGTCGACAACGCGGCGGACGCCGACACGGCCACGCTGATCCGCGACCGCTTTCCGCATGTCGCGCTGGTGCATGCGCCGGGCAACTTGGGCGCGGCCGGCCGCAACCTCGGCGTCGCCGTCGCCCGCACGCGCCACGTTGCGTTCTGCGACGACGACACGTGGTGGGCGCCCGGCTCGATCGCCGAAGCCGCGAACCTGCTCGACGCGTATCCGCACGTCGCGGCCGTCACCGCGCGCGTGCTGGTCGGCCCCGACGAACGCGAGGACCCGACCTGCCGGCTGATGGCCGACAGCCCGCTCGACGCGCCCGTCGCGCTGCCGGGCCGGCCGATCCTCGGGCTGCTGGCCGGCGCGACCGCGTTCCGGCGCGACGCGTTCATGCGCGCGGGCGGCTACCATCCGCACTACTTCCTCGGCGGCGAGGAAGCGCTGCTCGCGCTCGACCTGTATCGCGCGGGGCACTGGCTCGTGTATGCACCGCGCCTGACCGTCCATCACTACCCGTCGCTGCAGCGCGACCGGCCCACGCGCGCGCGCACCGCTGCCCGCAACGCGGTGTGGACCGCGTGGCTCAGGTGGCCGGCCCCGGCCGCGTGGCGGCATACCCTGCGCATGCTGCCGCTGCTGCGCCGCGAACGCGCGATCGTACGCACGTTCGCCGGCCTGCCATGGATCCTGCGCGAACGACGCACGATCCCGCCGCACGTCGAACGCATGCGCCGCCGCCTCGAGCGCGATACGCGCCGCGAGGCCGGAACGGAAACATGAACGCGGTCGTAGCGGCATCAGGAATCCGGCTTCTCCGCTTCGTCTTCCAGTTGCGCGAGCCGGTTGTAGATCGTCTTCAGGCTGACGTCGAGCACCTCGGCCGCTTGCGCCTTCACGCCGCCGCATTGCGCGATCGTGCCGAGGATCAGCTTGCGGTCGACTTCCTCGAGCGGCGTGCCGAACGGCACCGTCACGCGATCTTCATGCGAATCGACCATGCTGGACAGCTCGTCCATGATCGGCGGCGGCAGCGTGTCGATCACGTCGGCGTCGGTGAAGATGCTCGCGCGCTGCACGAAGTTGCGCAGCTCGCGCACGTTGCCGGGCCATTCGTAGGTCTTCAGCGCTTCGCGCGCGGCCGGCGCGAAGCGCAGGTTGCGGCCGCTCTCTTCGTTGTAGCGCTGCAGGAACGCGTCGGCGAGCATCGGAATGTCGTCGCCGCGTTCACGCAGCGACGGCAGCGGAATCGGGAACACGTTGATCCGGTGGAACAGGTCGGGCCGCAGCTTGCCGTCGGCCATCGCGGCTTCCGGGTCGCGGTTGGTCGCGGCGACGATGCGCACGTCGACGTCGATCTCGCGCGTCGAGCCGAGCCGCGTGAGGCGTCCGGTCTCCAGCACGCGCAGCAGCTTGACCTGCGACTCGAGCGGCATCTCGGTGATTTCGTCGAGAAACAGCGTGCCGCCGTCCGCGCGTTCGAAGAAGCCCTTGTGCTGACGTTCCGCGCCGGTGAAGCTGCCGCGGTCGTGGCCGAACATCTCGCTCTCGACGAGATTCGCGGCGATCGCGCCGCAGTTCACCGCGAGAAACGGCCCGCGGCGGCGCAGGCTCAGGTCGTGCACGGTCTGCGCCGCGAGTTCCTTGCCGGTGCCCGATTCGCCAGTGAGCAGCACCGACGCTTCGGTGCGCGCGACGCGGCCGATCGCGTCGTAGACGGCCTGCATCGCGGGCGAGCTGCCGAGCATGCGGCCGAACCGGCCGAGGCGCTGCAGTTCCGAGCGCAGTTCGGCGATTTCCTCGTGCAGCGCGGTCGTGCGCGGCACGCGCGCGAAGATGCTGTTCAGCCGCTGCATGTTGAGCGGCTTCACCAGGTAATCGGTCGCGCCGCGCCGCAATGCGTCGATCGCGGTTTCGAGGCTCGCGTGGCCGGTGGTCAACACCATTTCGCAATGCCCGCGCTTGGGCAATGCGTCGAACAGATCCATCCCGTTGCCGTCGGGCAGCACGAGGTCGCACAGCACGAGATCGGGGGTATGCGTCGAGACGAGCGTGCGCGCTTCTTCAACCGTCGCCGCCGTATCGCACGTCAGTTGCTGCGTGCGCGCGAGCGTGGCCAGCATCGTTCGCGTATCGGCGTCGTCTTCGACGATCAGGACGTAAGGCATCGAGACTCCTTGTAATGCGGCCCGGCAGGTACGTCGGCCGGCACCGCGACACGTGCGGCGCAATGCACGTCATGGGGCCCGTTCATGCTGATGACGGGCTTGCGCCGGCCCCCGGAAGGGCCGAGCGCGAGGATGGCGACGAAGCGAATACGCGACGTATTCGCGACGAGCATGACGCGGCGCTCGGCCCTTCCGGGGGGCCAGCGCCACGCATGCATTTTTCCAAACAAGGGAACGTGCACTGGCCCAAGACGGCATCTTCAACGCTGCACACGAACGGACAGACAAGCTGTCCCGCATGGGAAAACAGGTGCTTAGCAGTATAGAAGAACGATGTCGTCCATTCGCGACCCATCGAATAAATCTATCTGCTGACGTAAGCCGCATTGCCAGATTCAATGTCGGCGAATCGGTATAAAAGGTATCCTGCGTACGTGAAAGACGACGTGTGCCACGTCATTTTTTACCTGGTCACGACACATTCGGTCAAAACTTCCCAACCCGGTCATACTCCATGTCGAAATCCGACGATGACGGCACGCGACTGTTCGGCCGTTCGCGAACAATTCAGGAACTGCTGCTGAAAGTGTCGCGCGTCGCCGCCACCCGCGTGAGTGTGCTGGTGGTCGGCGAAAGCGGTGCGGGCAAGGACATCGTCGCCCGGCTCATTCACGACATGAGCCCGCGCCGGCGCGGCCCGTTCGTGCCCGTCAACTGCGGCGCGATTGCGAAGGACATCGCGGAGTCGCAGTTGTTCGGCCACGAAAAAGGCAGCTTCACGGGCGCCGTCGCGCAACACGTGGGCATGTTCGAAGCCGCACGCGGCGGCACGCTGTTTCTCGACGAGATCGCCGAGATGCCGCTCGAATTGCAGGTCAAGCTGCTGCGCACGCTCGAAACCAACACGATCGTGCGCGTGGGCGGCCACGAGGCGATTCCGCTCGACGTGCGGATCGTCGCGGCCACCCACCATGATCCGGTCGAGGCGTTGCGCAGCGGCCGGCTGCGCGAGGACCTGTTCTACCGGATCGCGCCGATCGCGCTGCACGTGCCCGCGCTCAGGCAGCGCGAGGACGACGTCGGCGACATCGCGCTGCAGATCGTCGAGCGGCTGAACGCGCGGCACCGTACGAGAAAGCGCCTGTCGACGCAGGCGATGAAGGCGCTGCGCGCGTACACGTGGCCCGGCAACGTGCGCGAATTGCGCAACGCGCTGGAGCGCGCGTTCATCCTCGCCGACGAGCAGATCGAACTGCAGTTGCCGCGCCGCCAGCCGCCGCGCGAGGAAGTGCGCCACAACGCGATGACGCTGCATATCGGCACGACGCTCGCGCATACGCAGCAGCGCTTCATCGTCGCGTCGCTACGGCATTTCAACGGCGACAAGCCGCGCACCGCGAAGGCGCTCGGCATCAGCCTGAAAACGCTGTACAACCGCCTCGCGCTGCTGCCGGAAAACGAGCGCAACGCGGTCAGCGGCGCGCCGCCGGCGCCGAATGCCGCGAACGGCGGAAACGCCTCCGGTTCGCCGCCCGCGACGACGCCGTGAACGCGGCCGGCACGCCGCCGCGCTCACGTCGTCACGTCGTCACATCGCGGAGGGCGGCGTCCCAGTCGCGCGCGAACCGTTCGATGCCGAAGCGCTCGCACGCGTCGCGTTTGGCTGCGGCGCCCCATTCGCGCGCCAGGTCCGGATCGCGAATCAACATCCGCATCGCGTCGATCAGCACGGCCGGCCGCGTATCGGCCACGCCGTTGCTGCCGGTCTTCACGAGTTGCGCCATCTCGGTCGTCGCGAGCGCGACGATCGGCAGCCCGATCATCATCGCCTCGATCACCGCGAGCCCCAGACTCGTGTAGCGGATCGGGTTGAAGAAGAACCGGTAGTGCGACAGGAATTGCGGCAGCGCCGGGTTCGGCACTTCGCCGATCCCGCCGAGATCGGTCGAGCCCATCCCGACCAGGTCGATCGGCACGCTGTGCCGCACGACCTCGAACAGGTCCGCGCCGAGGCGCCGGCCGCGGCGCGCAAGGTTGTTCACGACGGCCACGCCCTTCGGCAGCGTGCCGTGATACTCGACGCCTTCCGGCATCAGCACGCCGTGCTCGATCACGCGCGTCGGCGTCACGCCGTTGTCCCACATCAGCGCGTTGAACGGCGTCACGTGCACCAGCAACACGTTCGGGTCCTGCACCGGATGCAGCGTGTCGGTCGGATGCTCGCGCGGCGGATCATGCTCGACGAACAGCGTCGGCAGCGCGCGCTGCGCTTCGCTCAGCAGCCGCAGGCGGTCGTGCTGATAATGCTTCACGTGCTGGTACAGCACGCAGTCGAATGCGGTGTCGCGCACGCATTCGGCCGGCACCTCATGGACGTTGTCGCCCCACGGCAGGTGCCCGACGCGGCCCGCGTAGCCGGGCGGATGCTGCGGCTTCGTCACGATGTAGAAATCGTGCGGCGCCTGCGACAGGTAATACAGGTAATTGCCATGCACGTGCCAGGTCAGCACGCGCAACCGCTTACGTGACATGACGTCTCTCCTCCGCGAGCAGTTCGCCCGCCCGGTCGATCACTTCGCCGACGCCGATCGCCGTCGCGCACTCGTGCCCGTACGGACACGACTCGAACATGCACGGGCGGCACGCCGGGTAGTTCGCGAGCACGCGATGGCGTTCGGCGTCGAGCGGCGCCCAGCGGGCCGTATCGCTGCCGCACGCGATGACGATGCTCGGCGTGCCGAGCGCCGCCGCGACGTGCGACACGCCCGTGTCGTTGCACAACAGCAGCCGCGCGCGGGCGATCAGCGCGGCGAGCGCGCCGAGCGGCGTGCGGCCGCACAGGTTCACGCACGGCCGCCCGAGGTGTTCGGCGAACGCGCTCGCCAACGCCAGTTCCGCGCGCGTGCCGGTCAGCACGATCTGCCAGCCGTCGTCCGCGAGTTGCCGCGCGGCGAGCGCGAAGCGTTCGACCGGCCAGCGCCGCGACGCCATCCGCGCGCCGGGATGAACGATCACGTAGCGGCCGGGATCGAGCGCGTGCTCGTCGCAGAGCACGTGCCACAGCGCGTAGTCGAGGCCGCCGCGCGGGAATTCGAGGTAGTCGCCCCAGTCCGCGTAGCCGAGCTTGCGCGTGAGCGCCAGATAGCGCGTCACTTCCGGTTCGTCGTCGCGCCACACGAGCGCGCAGTCGAGCGCGGTCGTGCCACCGTCGGCCGGCACGAAGCCGGCCGTGCGGGTCGCGCCGAGCGACGCGACGATCGCGTTCGTGTGCGCGCCGCTGCCGTGCAGCTGGATCGCGAGGTCGAAGTCGCGCGAGCGACATTCGGCGATGAACGCTTCGCGCGTGGCCGCGTCGGGTTCGGGCTGCTCGCCGAGCCCCGGCGCGCCGGGGAATGCGATGAAGCTGTCGATGTAGTCCGAGAAGCGCGACGCGAACTCGCGCGCCCACGGCAGCCCGATCAGCGTGATGCGCGCGTCGGGTTCGCCACGCCGCAGCGCACGCAGCGCGGGCACCGCGCACAGCATGTCGCCGAGCTGCAACGCGCGGAACACCGCGATCCGCTTCGGGCCGCGCGGGCCGTCGGAATCGACGCTGGAATCGAGCTTCATCATTTGCTCCGAGAAACCCCGTCCTTCAGGACGGAGAGGAAAGGCGTGCTGTCGACAGGCTGCTTCTTCCACGGGTTAGGATCACCGGCATGATCCTTGTCTATCGCTACCGCGTGAAATCGCTCAATGGACTGCTCAACAAGCAGAGCCGTGCGGTGAACTACGTCTGGAACTTCTGCAACGACACGCAGAAGCACGCGCTCAAGTGGAATAAGAAATGGCCGACGGGTTTTGATCTGAACGTGCTGACGACCGGCAGCAGCAAGGCGCTCGGCATCCATTCCGGCACGATCAACGCGACGTGCGAGCAATACGCGAAGTCGCGCAGTCGGAACCGTCGGCCTTACCTGCGCTATCGCGGCATGAAATCGCTGGGCTGGGTGCCGCTGAAGGGCCGAGACCTGAAGCGCGAAGGCGAAGCGTTTCGCTTTGCCGGCAACACCTTCCGCGTGTTCAACAGTCGACCGCTTCCCGAATGCAAGATCAAGGACGGGACCAATTTTGCGCAGGATGCGCGCGGCAACTGGTTTCTCAACATCGTGATCGAGATGCCCGATGTGCAGGTCCGCCCGGTCCGCTCCGGTGTCGGCATCGATCTCGGCCTGAAAGACTTCGCCACGCTTTCGACCGGAGAAAAACTGCCGAATGACCGGTTCGGCCGATGCGCGGCAGAAAAGCTGACGAAAGCGCAGCGAGCACGAAAGCACAAGCGACATATCGCGAAGCTGCACGCAAAGATCTCGAATGCCCGTGCCGATTTCCAGCACAAGCTCGCGCTCGATCTGGTGCGGCGCTTCGATTACATCGCGGTCGGCAACGTGTCGGCCGCAAAACTCGCCAGAACCAGGATGGCGAAGAGCGTCTACGACGCATCCTGGTCGTCCTTCCGGAACAAGCTCCGCTATAAAGCGATCGCGCACGGAGCCATGTTCGAGGAAGTCGACGAAAGCGGTTCGACCCAGTCCTGTTCGTCGTGCGGATCGAGAGACAGCACGGCGCGGCCGAAAGGTATCGCGGGACTGCGAATAAGAGAGTGGGCCTGTAGTGACTGTGGTGTCGAACATGATCGAGATACCAACGCTGCGTTGAACATTCTCCGATGCGGACGTGCATCGCCAGGTGTGGGAATCCTCCCCCTTAAGGAGATGAGGGCGTCAAAGGAAGAGCACTCTGAAGTGAAGCGCACCGCGCATGCGCCAGTACAGCGACACGGGCGGAATCGCGATGGACGTGACGATCATCTCGGCCACATGCGACGGCGTGAGCTGCGTGCCGCGCAGCCGTTTCGCGCAGAACCCCGCCGTAATCGCGGCCCACACCGCCGCACACACGATGGCCGGCGCCGGCCAGCCGGCCGCGAAACAGCCGAGCGCGCCGAGCGCGGCGAGCACGGCCGCGTAGTAATGCCACGGCGGCGTCGGCCGGATATGGCGCCGATAGGTCGTGCGATGCTTCTTGTACAACAGCGCATCGAAATACACCTTCGACTGCGCGCCGATGCTCGATCCCCAGCGTGCGGGACGCACCGGATGCACGATGCGCGCGGCGTCGGCGTCGACGATCGGCCCCGCATGCTCGCGCAGCGCGAACATCAGGTCGGCGTCCTCGCGCCACGCGCGCGTGAAGCGCTCGTCGAAGCCGCCGACGCGTTCGAGCGCCGCGCGCCGCACGAAGCAGTTCGCGGTCGCGAATTCCGCGTGCGCGAGCCCCGCCGCGTCGCGTTCGTAGTCGGTCGGGCGCGGCCGCAACGGCACGTCGATCCGGCCGGCCGCGGCCGCCGCCGACGGCTCGGCCAGCAGCGCGGCGGCACCGTGGCGCAGCCAGGTCGGATCGGGAATCGTGTCGTCGTCGGTGAATGCGATCAGCGCGCCGCCCGCGCTGCGCCAGCCGACGTTGCGCGCACCGGCCGGCCCCTGCGTGTCGGGCGCGGTCATGTAGCGGATCACCGGCACGTCGGTCACGCGCGCGCGGCACGCATCGACGACGGCGCGCGCACTGCCGGTCGGATCGTCGTCCACGACGACGATCTCGTAGGTGGTCGGATCGAACACCTGCACGCACAGCGCGTCGAGGCAGCGTTCGAGCAGATCGGGCCGCCGGTAGGTCGGCACGACGACCGACACGACCGGCGGCAGGTGCGTGTCGCGCATGTTCATCTCGGCTTCTCCAGCAGGAACGGGCCGATCACGAGCGCGTCGAGCGGCGACGTCCAGAAGCATTCGATCGCGTCGCGCGGCGAGCATACGATCGGTTCGCCGCGCGTGTTGAACGACGTGTTGACAAGCACCGGCACGCCGGTGAGCGCGTCGAACTCGGTCAACAGCGCATGCAGCAGCGGATGCTGGCTTTCGTCGACGGTCTGCACGCGCGCGGTGCCGTCGATGTGGCGCACGGCCGGAATCCTGTCGGCGCGCTCGGGCACGACGTCGTACACGAACAGCATGAACGGCGCGCGCAGCGGCGTGCCGCGGCCGCCGCTGAACCAGTGATGCGCACGATCCTCGAGCACGACCGGCGCGACCGGCCGGAAATCCTCGCGATCCTTGATCCGGTTCAGCTTGCGCTGCATGTCCGGATCGATCGGCGACGCGAGGATCGACCGCGCACCGAGCGCGCGCGGCCCGAATTCCATGCGCCCCTGGAACCAGCCGATCACGCGGTTCGCGGCGAGCAGCGCGGCCGTCTGCGCGGCGACGTCGGCGAGCCGCCGGTACGGCAGTTGCGCTTCCTTCAGGAACGCCTCGATCGCATCGTCGTCGTAGGCCGGGCCGAGATACGCATGGTCCATGCGCCAGCCGCCGCGCTCGCCGCGCATCCGGAAGTCGGTCCATAGCGCGGCGCCGAGCGCCGTGCCCGCGTCGCCGGCGGCCGGTTGCACCCACACGTCGTCGAACGGGCCGCGATCGCGGATCTTCGCGTTCATCACGCAGTTCAGCGCGACGCCGCCCGCCATCGCGAGCTGCCGCTCGCCGGTCTCGGCGGCCAGCCAGTCGACCGCCTGCAGCGTCGTCTCCTCGAGCACCAGTTGCAGCGCATGCGCGATGTCGCAGTGATGCGGCTCGATCGGGCCGCCGCGTTCGCGCGGCGGGCCGAATCGCGCGGCCAGATCGTCGTCGACCACGTCGTAGCGCCCTTCGCCGCGATACCGCACCAGCTTGCGCATCTCGTCGGCGAACACCGGCTTGCCGTACGACGCGAGCGCCATCACCTTGTATTCGTCGGACGAGTGCAGGAAGCCGAGATAGCGGGTCACACGCTCGTACAGCAGCCCGAGCGAATGCGGCAGGTTGACCTGCCCGAGCCGCCGGTACGCGCGGCCGTCGAACACGCCGTAGCTCGTCGTCGCGCGCTCGCCGCGCCCGTCCATCGTCATCACCGCGCAGCGCTCGAACGGCGCCGCGAGAAATGCGCTCGCCTCGTGCGCGAGATGGTGCTCGATGAAATGCCAGCGGAACGGCCCGTCGTGCGTGACGCCGCGAAAGCGCCGCTGCAGATGATGCGGCACGCCGCCCGCGAGCTGGCGCGGCGCGTTGACGATCGACGACAGGAACAGCGGATGCCACGGCGACGCGCCATCCTCGCGCGGCGCATGCGCGGACGGCGACAGCGGCAAGGTCAGTGCCGGCGCCGTGCCTTCGCGGTCGAGTTCGAACCACGGGTCGTACGAATACGCGACGTGGTCGACATCCGCGAGCGTGATGCCGGCTTCCGCGAGGCAATAGTCGATCGCGTGGAAAGGCAGCTCCCAGGTCGAGAACGGCACCGGGCGCTTCGCGTGCTTCACGTGCGTGAAGCGTTCGTCCTCGGCCGCCGCGATCACGACGCCGTCGCGCACGATGCACGCGGCGCTGTCGTGGAAGGCGGCGTTGATGCCGAGCGTATAGGTCGATTCAGGCATGCGTCAGTTCCTCGTGATGACGTGCGCGAACGGAATCACGTTCGATGCGTGCGCCGCGATCGGCTCGCCTTCGTCGTGGGCGGCAGCCCGCTCGGCCGCGCGTTGCGCATGGCGCGCGCGGCCGCGCAGCAATGCGTGCACGGCGGCGGCGACGTCGTCGACGCTCACGCCGCGCAGGCACGGATGGCCGGGCTGATTGCACACGCTGCGATAGCAGTTGCGGCACGGCACGTCGACGTTCAGCACACGGTGCGGCACCCGCCACGGCGTGTGCTGCGGATTGGTCAGCGCGTACAGGTCGACCACCGGCGTGCCGAGCGCGGCCGCGAGATGCACGGGGCCGCTGTTGTTCGACAGCAGCAGGTCGGCCGTCTCGATCAGCGCGCCGAGTTCGCCGAGCGGCAACACACCAGCGAGCGGCACCGCGCGCGGCCCCGCCCGTTCGCACACCGCGTCGACCAGCGCGCGTTCGTCCGCGCTGCCCGTCACCGCGATGCCGTCGAACAGCGGCGCGACCGCGGCGGCCGCTTCGCCGAAACGCTCGGCCGGCCAGCGCCGCGACGCGGCGGTCGCGCCCGGATGGACGACCAGCCAGCGCGCGCGCGTCGCTCCCGGCTCACGCGCACCGCCGACGCGCTGCAACGCGGCCTGCAGGCGCGCGTGCACCGCACGCCGCGCCGCGTCGCCCGGCTCGAACGCCATCCGCCAGTCGGACGTCTTCGCGCCGATCGCACGCACCAGCGCGAGCTGCCGCGCGACCTCGTGGCGCACGTGCGATTCCGGCTCGGTTTCCGGCACGCGGTCGGTCAGCAGTTCGTACGGGTTCTCGCGGCAATGCGCGAGCCGCAGCGGAATGCCGGCGAGCCAGCACATCGTCGCGGCGGGCAACGGATTCTGGCTGTAGACGGTGAAGATCACGGCCGCGTCGAAGCGGCCGGCCAGCAGCCGGTCGATCATGTCGAGATCGGCCACCGGATCGCCGCGCACGTCGGGATGCTTGACCCACGGCGCGTCGTAGCTCCACACGTCGTCGACCATCGGCAGATGCTTCGCGAGCGCGGCGCCCGTGCGCGACGTCAGCAGCGTCAGCCGGCGATCGGCGCCGCTCTCCTTCAGCGCGCGCAGCGCGGGCGTGGTCATCAGCACGTCGCCGATGCTGTCGAGCCGCACGCACAGGATGCGGCGGGCGCGGCTCCAGGCCGTGCTCATCGCCGCACCCACGAGCCGTGCCGGCGCACGGCTTCGCGCACCACGATGTCGGCGGCCAGGTCGACGCGATCGACGACGTGGTGCGGCGTGCGCGCGGCGTTGAGCTGCCACTCGGTCTCGTTGCCGCAGTCGACCAGGATCGTGCCGCAGCGCGCGGTGCGGCCGGCCTCGACGTCGTCGAGGATGTCGCCGATCATCCAGCTCCATTCGGGCACGGCACCGAGCGCGCTCAGCGCGCGGCGCAGCATGCCGGGGCGCGGCTTGCGGCAGATGCAGTCACAGGTGTAGCGCGGCACGCTGCCCCGCGGGTGATGCGGGCAGTAAAAAAAATCCGCCAGCGTCGCGCCATTTGCTTCGAACAGTTCGGCGAGACGCTGGCGGACCGCGCCAAGCTCGTTTTCGGTAAAGCGGCCGAGCGCGACGCCCGGCTGGTTCGACACGACCGCCAGCGGCATGCCGGTCGCGCCGAGCGTGCGCAGCGCGCGCGCGGCGCCCGGCGCGAGGCGCATGCGCGCGGGGTCGACGTTGTACGGCACGTCGTCGAGCAGCGTGCCGTCCTTGTCGAGCAGCACCGCGCCGGGCAGCCGCCGTTCGCGCTTCAGGGCCATGACGTCTCCTTCATCGGCAGCACCATCAGCTCCGGCACCACGGTGCCCGGCGGCTGGGTCAGCACGAAGCGCACGGCGGCCGCGACGTGCTCGGGCGGCTGCAGCGTGTCCTCGTCGATGTCCGGGAAACGGTCGAGCAGGAATGGCGTGCGCATCCCGCCCGCGACGATCGCCGACACGCGCACGCCGCTCGGCCGCAGTTCGGCGTGCAGCGCGTGCGACAGCCCGAGCAGCCCCCACTTCGTCGCGTGATACGCGGACGCATTCGGCCACGCGCGCTTGGACGCGGTCGACGCGATGTTGACGATATGCCCGTTGCCGCGCGCCTTCATCATCGGCACGGCCGCGTGACACATCAGGTACGGGCCGAACAGGTTCGTCATCAGCACCTGCTGCCACGCGTCGACGCTCACGTCGTCGATCGGCGCGGTCACGTCGATCGCCGCGTTGTTGACGATCACGTCGAGCTCGCCGAGCGATTCGCGCGCGTCGTGCACGACCTGCAGCACCGATGCCTCGTCGCGCACGTCGAGCGGGCGGCCCACCGCCTGTCCGCCGTGCCGCTCGAGGCGCTGCGCGACGGCCGCCGCGCGGTCGCCGTCGAGATCGGCGACGACGACGTGCGCGCCGTGCTGCGCAAGCTCTTCGCAAATGGCTTCGCCAAGACCGCGGCCGCCCCCGGTCACGAGTGCGGTCCGGCCGGCGAGCGGCGGTTTGGCTGGATCGTGAGTCGCGTTCACCTGCACCTCCTGTCGATGTCGGAAAACCATCCGGCTGACGGCGACACTTGTCGCGACAACCGTCCGTGCATGAGGTACAGCGAAAACCGTGCCGGCCTGCGTGTACCCGTGCCGTATCGGGCTGTGCCGCGCGCCCGCTGGCTTTTTTATAACCGGCTGTAAAAACGGGTCCGGGCCGCCGCGGCTGGGCGGCCCCTCAGATCGCGAGCCCGTCGGGCGTGGCTTGCGCGCGGTGCTTCGCGAGCGCGCGCAGGCAGTGCGCGATGCAGCCCGCGAACGCCTCGTCGAACCACGGCTGCGCACCCGACACGCCGACCACGATGCCGCCGAGCGCGACGCCGCCCCACAGGTTCGTGTCGCCGGCGCGCAGCCGGTACGGCTCCAGCGCCTGCACGACGTGGCCGTCGCGGCCCGTTTCCCACGACAGCCGCGCCTTGGCCCGCGCGTAAGCGCGATAGTCGGCGTCCCAGTCCTTCGGGTCGGGCAGCGAAAACTCATACAGGATCGCGTCCTCGAACGCCGCGTCGTGCGGCCCGAGCGCCGGGTCCATGATCACGATGTGCAGGCAGCCGCTGTCGCCGACGAAGTCGCTCTGCAGCGCGGCGGACAGGCTCGGCAACAGCAGCTCGACGGCCGCCACCGCGGCCTGGCGGTCGGCGAACGCACTACCGCCGCGACGCGCGTTCAGGGTTTCGGGTGGCGTCGGATTCAGAAGGTTCGGCATGGATTTCTCCGGAGGAAAACGCGAGCGCACGCAACGCCGCGATCAGGTCGGCCGCTACCGCGGGCTTGGTCAGGTACGCATGGAAACCGGCTTCGACCGCCCGCGTGCGATCGCGGTCGCGCGCATGGCCGGACAAGGCCAGCGCCTCGAGCGGCGCGCGGCCGTCACGATCGCGATCGCGCGCGGCGTCGAGCTGGCGCACCCGCGACATCACCGCGTAGCCGTCCTCCTCGTCGTCGCCGAGGTCGATGTCGCAGACGAGCAGCGCCGGCCAGTCGGCCCGGCGCGCGCGCCACAGGTCGTCCAGCAATGCCTGGCCCGACGCATACGCGTGCACGTCGGCGCCGGCGACCTTCAGCAGCGCGGTGAGCGCCTCGCGCGCCTCGTCGTGATCGTCCACGCACGCGATGCGCAGGCCGTCGAGCGGCTTCGCCGCGGGCGCCGCGCCGGCATCCGGATTCGCCACGGCGCCGTCGGGTTGCATCGACGCGGGCGCCACCGCACACATCGGCAGCGACAGGTGCAGCGTCACGCCGGTATCGTCGCGTTCGCGCACGACATAGCCGCCGGCCTCCTCGATCGCGTCCTGCAAGCGTTCGAGATCGATCAACGACAGTTCGGTGGCGTCGACGCCCGCGCATGCGATCGTGATCCGCGCTTCCGGGTCGTGGCGCGCGGTGCGCACCTCCAGCTGCCCGCCGCTGCTCGCGTCGACCGCGCCGCGGCACAGTTCCCACACGAAGCGCCGCAGCGCGGCCGGATCGGCCTTGACGACCAGATCCTCGTCCGACAGATGGCGAAACACCGGCACGCCGCGCTGCGCGGCCGCCTCCGCCAGCGAATCGAGCACCTGCGACACGAGCGGGTTGATGCGCACCGGCTGCCGCGCGAACTTCGCCTCCGTGCGTTCCAGTTCGCGCTGCTTCGCCTGCAGCGCCCACATCTGCGCATACACGCCGCCGCTTTCGAGCAGCTCGTCGTGGGTACCGTGCTCGACGAGCCGGCCGTGCTCCATCACCAGGATGCGATCGGCATCGACGATCGTCGACAGCCGGTGCGCGATGATGAGGCTGGTGCGATGCTGCGCGACGCGCATCAGTTCCTGCTGGATCGCGCGCTCCGAGCGCGTGTCGAGCGCCGATGTCGCCTCGTCGAACACGACGATCGGCGGCGCCTTCAGCAACGCGCGCGCGATCGCGACCCGCTGCCGTTCGCCGCCCGACAGCCGTACGCCGCGCTCGCCGACGCGCGTGTCGTACGCGTCGGGCAGCCGCTCGATGAACGCGTCGAGCTGCGCGCCGCGCGCGGCCGCGATCACCTCGCCACGCGTCGCGTCGCGCTTGCCGTACGCGATGTTGTACGCGAGCGTGTCGTTGAACAGGATGGTGTCCTGCGGGACGATGCCGAGCGCATCGCGCAGGCTGCGCTCGGTGACGAGCCGCAAGTCCTGGCCGTCGATCCGGATCGTGCCCGCGTCGGGCTGGTACAGCCGGAACAGCAGGCGCGCGAGCGTCGACTTGCCCGAGCCGCTGCCGCCGACCACCGCGACCGTCTGCCCGGCCTCGATACGGAACGACACGTCGAACAGAATCTGCCGGCTCGGCTCGTAGCCGAAGTCGACATGCTCGAACTCGATCGTGCCGCCACGTACGACGAGCGGCTGCGCGCCGGGCGCGTCGCCGTCCTCGCCCGGCTTGCCGCGCGCATCGAGCAGCCCGAACAGGCGCTCGATGTTCGTCATCGCGTCGTTCGCTTCGCGGAACACGAAGCCGAGCGCATTCAGCGGCAGGCTGATCTGGATGATGTACGCGTTGATCAGCACGAGATCGCCCACCGTCATCGTGCCGCGCGCGACATGTTGCCCAGCCAGCAGCATCACGGCCGCGATCCCCGCGCCGATGCACGCGCTCTGCCCGATATGCAGCGTCGACAGCGCGTACTGGTTGTCCACGCCGGCTTCGCGCCATTCGTCCAGCACGCGGTCGAGCCGGTCGCGCTCGACGTCCTCGCGCGCGAAGTACTTGACCGTGTCGACGTTCAGCAGGCTGTCGACCACGCGCGCATTCGACTCGGCCTCGAGCGCGTTCACGCGCCGCTGGTAACGCATGCGCCGACGCGTGAACACCCCCGTATACGCCGCGTAGACGGCGAACGTGACGAAAATGATCGCCGTGAAGCCGCCGCCGTACTTGCCGACGACGATCACGAGCACCGAGCCGATCTCGATGGCCGTCGGCACGACCGTGAACACCGCGACGCCGAGCAGATAGCCGATGCCGGCCGTGCCTTTCTCGAGGTCGCGCACGACGGCGCCCGTCTCGCGCTGCGCATGAAAGCGCGCGCCGAGCCGATGCAGGTGGCCGAACGTGCGCACGGTAAACGACGCGACCGTGTGCTGCGTGACCTGCACGAACGTCATGTCGCGCACTTCGTTCAGCGCGTTCGACGCGAAGCGCACCACCGCGTACGCGAACAGCAGCAGTACCGGCCACGCGACGGGCTGGCCGGCCGCGCGGCCGAAGCCGTCGACGATGTCCTTGAGCAGCAGCGGCACCGACACGGCCGCCGCTTTCGCGAGCACCAGCAGCACGATCGCCGCCAGCACGCGCGCACGGTAATGCCAGATCGCGCGCCAGAGTTCGACCGCGATCCGCACCCGCAGGCCGCGTTCGTCGCGGCGGCGGCCCTGGCGCGCGCGGCCTGCCGCTACGTCACGGTCCTTGGTTGGCGTTTCGTCGAGTCCGGTCGTCATGCACGCAGTGCTCGCGGTCGGGGGCGCGCCGTGTCACGCATCGGCGCTCAGTGGCGCGGTTCACGCTCGCGGCCGCGTACCACGGTGCCGGGCTCGGGGTCGCGCGCGGCGGGCTGGGTCGGCGTCACCGTCCGCTGGTCCGGATGCAGCACCATGCCCGTATCGTGTTCGCCTTCGCGGCGCACGCGCACGCGATTCTCGACGTCCTGCACGCCCATGCAGCCGTCGGCCAGATCCTCGATGTCGTGCTTCATCCAGCGGGCCGGCACCGTGCCGTCCAGTTCGACGCGACCGTCGCGTACCTGCACGGTCACGTCGCTCACGTCGATCTCGAGCGCATGCGCGAGCCGCTCGCAGACGTCCTCGCGAATCCGTTCGTCCGAGCGCGTATAGCCCTTCGGCCCGCGGCGATGACGCAGCGCTTCGCGTTCGGTGTCCCGGCCGAAGCGCGACAGGTCAGGCGCGCTGCCGCCATGGCGCGGATCACCGGGGTCGCGCTCGCCGCCGTACCAGCCCATCCGGTGCTGGCCGCGGAATTCCGGGCGCTCGCCGCCGTACCGGCCTTCGCGGCCTTCCGCGCGGCGACCCGGGTCGCCGTAGCCGCGCTCGGGGGTCCGCGCCGGCTGGCGCGCGCCGCCCGGCCAGTCCCGGTCGGCGGCAGCGCGCCGCGGGTCGACCGGG